>JAWOCV010000016.1:0-8262 GCA_046483585.1 Marinilabilia sp. | reverse complement strand
CAAGTTTGTTTACCACGATATAATCACCGGCATCAATGGCTTTTTCCATGGAAGGGGATGGTACCGAAATGAGTTCAAATATGAGCCGGTATAGCAGAATACCTGCCAACAGACCACACCCCATGATGACCGCCGCGGATGTGACTGCGGCTCTTTTTTTGTAACGAGACCGGAAGTTTGCCCACCATTGCCGGAAAAGCTGCCTGTAGTACCATCCCGCCCATACAATAGCGAGAAGCATAGCTGGTATCCATACAATCCGTGCCCACCAACCCAACCAAATAATCAGGATGGTCAAAAGAATGTTTACAATGATGCGTGTCAAGAGCTGTGTCTGTTTGAAAAAAACCGGGATAATGTATCTGTCACTACTTTAATTTCCCGCATATTTGAAGAAACGGTTCCATCTAATATTGAAAGGGAAAGACTTGTCTTTGTCAAGCGACAGCCACACCAATAAGGGTTGCCCCACAATATGATCCTCAGGAACAAACCCCCAGTACCTTGAGTCGGCCGATTTATGACGATTGTCTCCCATCATAAAATAATAATCCATATCAAAAGTGTAACTTTCGGTCTCTTCCCCGTTTATGAATATACGGTTGTTTTTCACTTCAAGGGAATTTCCTTCGTGATTGACAATGATCCTTTCATACAAAAGGATGTTCTCAAGAGATATGTCAACGGTTTTTCCTTTCCTGGGTATGACCAATGGCCCGTAATTGTCACGACTCCACAAAAAATGTTTGCTATAGGGGAAAACCTGCCTTTTTGAACTGTCGGGTTCCACCTCAACAATGTTCACTTCCTCTATGAAAGACATTTTTTCGACCTGCTCACGCATATCCATGGTAAGGGGTAATTTATAGCGCGGGCCCATACCACCTTCGTAGCGGTCGTCATTGCTGATGCCCAATCGTTCGAAAAATCTTTTGTTCAATTGGGTTCCATCGGTAACCACGTTGTAGTTATACTGAACACCTTCGGGATCCTCTGCGGCTTCTCCGTTTATATATATCTGATTGTGACGGATCTCAAAGGTGTCGCCTGGCAAGGCCACACAACGTTTGACATAGTTGTCACGCCGGTCGACAGGATGAGCAATAACTTCCCCAAACTCTCTGGGATTTTGCCTGACATATTCAGCTCCGGCCTCCCGCTCTTTTAGTCGCTGCTGATATTCATTCCGCGCAGAATCGGTGTTTCTGAGCCTTCTCTGACCAATGTCCCGAATAATGTTGAAATAGGATGGATTGGGGCGCAAAAATGCTGCTGTATCACCTGCAGGAAAATTGAATACCACGATATCGTTACGTTCCACATCTCCAAAGCCGGCAATTCTTTTATAGTCCCATTGTGGCTTTTTACTGTATGATTTGCTGTTGATGAGAGGAAAGGTATTCTGAACCAAAGGAAATGAAATCGGGGTCATCGGCATCCGCGGCCCGTAGCTCATTTTGCTCACAAAGAGATGATCGCCAACTAGTAACGTTTTCTCCAGAGAAGAGGTTGGTATTTTATAGTTTTGGAAGAAGAAAATATTGATCAGATAAACAGCCACCAGAGCAAAGATCAGAGCATCGAGCCATTCCTTCCATGCGGGGGGCTTTCTGCCGTCTTTGGTCTTTTTCCAGGCACCCCACGGGATCAGGTGGGTGATATAAATATCAAATATAAGGGGAAGACCCAGTAATATCCAGAAATTTCCGATCCAGATCACCCATAGGACAAACAGAAGGGCGGCAATGCTGAATTTAATCCAGCTAGACTTTGGTACATTATGCAGGTTAATCATTGTATTGAATAAAAATGTGTATGATTGATTGGTATTTGCCTGATCAGTATTAAAATACCCAGGTATTCATGTTGTGTTTGGCATTTTTGGGCTGTTCCGGCTTGTCAATCTGATCATTGTGAAACCACTGTTTTTTGATGACAAAACGGACCGATGAATTAAAACTATAACCTGATTGTTTGTGAATTAATCAGGCTAAAATTTCAGCATGTCTTTCATTGAAAGAAAACCCTTGTTTTTGGCAGCAAACTCGGCCGCCAGGACGGCGCCGAGAGCAAATCCTCTACGCGATTTTGCACTGTGATGGATGCTTATTTCATCCACTTCCGATTCATATTTCACCGTATGGATGCCCGGCACATCACCTTCGCGTTCAGCTTTGATCACAAGATCTTGGTTTTCTTCTCCTTTTTCGAGCTTCCATTGCTGCTTACGCGCCACATTTTCGATGATGTCTTCAGCCAGTGATATGGCTGTGCCACTGGGAGCATCGAGTTTTTGGGTGTGATGAACCTCTGTCATTTCTACATCATATTCGTCACGATTGTTCATGATTTTGGCAAGCTGCCGGTTGAGTTCGAAAAGAATGTTTACGCCTACGCTGAAATTGGAAGCATAGAAGAAAGTCTGGCCCTGTTCATTACAGGCCTTCTTTATCTCAGGAAGTTTATCGAGCCATCCGGTGGTTCCGGAGACGACGGGCTTGTTGTATTCAAAGCACTTTTGATAATTGGCGTATGCAACCTTGGGGATAGTGAATTCAATGGCCACATCTGCTGTTTCAAAGCCGCCGTCTTCAAACTTTTCTCCGGTAGCGATTGGATCAATTCGGGCTACGATCTCATGACCACGGGAAAGGGCCATCTTTTCAATTTCTTTACCCATTTTGCCGTATCCGATCAATGCTATTTTCATATTGTTACTTTTTGTAATGGTCCGTTGAACTTTTGCAATATTCTGTAATTCAATTGTTTAAGATGCTGATACTTCTTTTGTTAAATCACAGCATGTCAGTATTATACGAATTTTCTTTTTTTTAACAAAACATGTAAACAACCGAAATTCAATCATATACATTTTTGTTGGTTCTTTGGTTATGTCGCAAATGAGAACAACCTTTCTCTCCAGCTTTGAGCATCGAGCTTTGAGCTTCCAGCTTTCAGCTACTACTAACTCTGCGACTGAACTAAGAGCTAACAGCTAAGAGCTAAGAGCTAACAGCTAACAGCTAACAGCTTCCAACTTCCCTGCGGCCAGGTTACTTTTATCTAACAAAATATGTAAACACCCGAAACTCAATCATATACATTTTTGTTAGTTCTTTGGTTATGTCGCAAAAGAGAGCAACCTTTCTCTTCAGCTTCGAGCTTCGAGCTTCGAGCTACTACTGACTCTGCGACTGAGCTACTAACAGCTAAGAGCTAAGAGCTAAGAGCTAACAGCTTCCAGCTTCCCCGCGGCTAGGTTACTAACATCCAACAACGACCTATTAGCTATTAAGATCAGATAAAAATTGATTGGATCATTTGTATATATCTGTTTTTGGGTTCAAATGGACAGTTTTTAAAAGTGTGTTGTAATAAGCTGATGATTTGAAGCTTATCGATGCGTGGGGCTTTTGATTTTTGTCTTTGGCGGAGAGAAAGATTTAATGGGTTGTCCGACAGATTATTTGCACTGTTTGGAGATTTGTCGCTTTTGCTATATTTGTGGCTGCCAAAAATTGGAATATTATCAAATTTAAACACATTATAAAAGATGGGATTAAAAATTATTGTTCTTGCCAAGCAGGTGCCCGATACACGTAACGTGGGCAAGGATGCCATGAAAGCCGATGGTACAGTGAACCGTGCGGCCCTGCCGGCTATTTTCAACCCGGAAGACCTGAATGCCCTGGAGCAGGCTCTCAGGCTTAAAGATAAGTATGCGGGATCCACAGTTACCCTTGTTACGATGGGTCCTGGTCGTGCAGCAGACATTATTCGCGAGGGATTGTTTCGCGGTGCCGACGATGGTGTTTTGCTTACCGATCGTGCTTTTGCCGGTTCTGATACCCTGGCTACCTCATATGCCATAGCTTGTTCTGTACGTAAGATCAAGGATTTTGATCTGATCATAGCCGGACGTCAGGCCATTGACGGTGATACTGCCCAGGTGGGACCTCAGGTGGCCGAGAAGCTTGGAATCCCCCAGGTTACTTATGGTGAGGAAGTTTACAGTGCCGAAAAAGGAAAGATTTCCATGAAAAGGCGTCTTGAAAATGGTGTCGAAACGGTTGAGTGCCCCATGCCGGCCGTAATCACCATTAACAGTTCTGCTGCTCCCTGCCGCCCGCGTAATGCCAAATTGGTGATGAAATTCAAACATGCCCAGACGGTGACCGAGCGTCAAAACCAGTCCGAAGATTATATCGATCTCACCAATGAACGTCCTTATCTCAACATCCCCGAATGGAGTGTTGCCGATATCGAATGTGACAAAGAAAAACTTGGACTTTCCGGCTCACCAACCAAAGTGAAGCAAATTGAGAGCGTGGTGTTCCAGGCCAAAGAATCAAGGCAGATCAGCAGCAACGATGAGGAAATTGAAGATTTGGTGAAAGAGCTGATCGCCAATCATACCATTGGTTAGTAATCAGACTGGCAAAGAACTAAAAAAGAACATAAAATGGACAATATATTTGTTATTTGCGAAATTGAAGATGGGAAAGTGGCCGATGTGAGTCTTGAGTTACTCACCAAAGGGCGATCACTTGCCAATCAGCTTGAATGCAAACTTGAAGCCGTTGCTCTGGGAAAAGACCTGAAGGGCATCGAAAAGCAGATCTTCCCGTATGGGGCAGATGTTGTACATGTGGGTGACGATAAAAGACTGGAACCTTTCACGACTCTTCCGTATACGTCCGTCATCGTAGAACTTTTTAAGCAGGAAAAGCCTCAGATCGGACTTTTGGGTGCTTCCACCTTTGGCCGTGATCTGGGTCCACGTGTTTCGTCTGCTCTGCAAAGCGGACTTACAGCCGATTGTACTGCCCTGGAAATTGGCGATCACGAAGATAAAAAGGCCGGCAAAACCTATAAGAATTTGCTGTATCAGATCAGGCCGGCTTTTGGTGGAAATATTGTAGCCACCATTATTAACCCCGAATGCCGTCCGCAAATGGCTACTGTTCGTGAAGGGGTTATGAAGAAAGAAGTTTTCTCCAACTCTCACAAAGGTGAAGTGAAGGTCATTGATGTTGACAAGCTTCTGAGTCCCGAAGACACTGTTGTGAAGGTGATTGAGCGCCACATTGAGAAAAACCGCATCAACATCAAAAATTCTTCCATCATAATTTCCGGTGGATACGGAATGGGTTCCAAAGAGAATTTTTCAGTTTTGTACAACCTGGCCGAAGTTCTCGGAGGAGAAGTGGGTGCTTCAAGGGCCGCCGTGGATGCCGGCTTTGCTGAACACGACCGGCAGGTAGGGCAGACGGGGGTTACCGTTCGTCCCAAATTGTACATTGCCTGCGGAATTTCTGGACAGATACAGCATACAGCAGGTATGGAAGAATCATCCATGGTCATTGCTATCAACAACGACCCGGGCGCTCCCATTAATAAAATTGCGGATTTTGTCATCTCTGGTGATGTTATGGAGATCATACCCAAACTCATCAAATCATATAAGAAAAATTCTAAATAAGCGTCTGCTTTTTCTCAATATGTTGGACATCATGATCCGGGTGATGAATGCCCGGTCAGATAAATAAAACCAAAACAATGGCTAATTTTTTTACAGATAATCCGGATCTGAATTTTCATCTGAAACACCCTTTGATGAAAAAGATCGTGGCCCTCAAGGAGAATAATTTTGAGGACAAGGACACGTTTGATTACGCCCCCCTCGATTATGAGGATGCCATGGACAGTTATTCCAAAGTTCTGGAGATCGTGGGTGAGATAAGCGGGGACATTGTTGCCCCAAATGCCGAGGATGTTGATGCCGAAGGGCCACAAATCATGAATAACGAGGTGGTTTATGCCAGGGGCACACAGGAAAACCTGGATGCATTGGTCAAAGCCGGTCTGATGGGAATAACCCTGCCACGGAAATACGAAGGACTCAATTTTCCAATAGTACCTTATATTATGGCGGCTGATCTGGTCTCCAGAGCTGATGCAGGATTTGTAAACATCTGGGGACTCCAGGACTGTGCTGAGACTATAAACGAGTTCGCTGACGAAAATCAGAAGGAACGTTTTCTGCCCCGTATTTGCCGTGGGGAGACAGCGGCCATGGACCTGACCGAGCCCGATGCCGGTTCCGATTTACAACGGGTGCAGGTGAAAGCTACCTACAATGATAAAGATGGCAAATGGTACCTCAACGGTGTGAAACGTTTTATTACCAATGGGGATGGCAATATTTCCCTGGTTCTGGCTCGTTCCGAGCATGGTACCACCGATGGCCGCGGTCTTTCTATGTTTATTTATGACCGCGCGCATAAGGCTGTTAAAATTCGCCGTATCGAAAACAAGATGGGTATCAAGGGATCTCCCACCTGTGAGCTTGTTTTCAGGGATGCGCCGGCCGAACTGGTGGGGCAAACAAAAATGGGGCTGATCAAATATGTGATGGCTCTGATGAATGGTGCCCGGCTTGGTATTGGTGCCCAATCGGTGGGTATCAGCGAAGCGGCTTATCGTGAAGCTCTGGCTTATGCCGAAGAGCGTGAGCAGTTTGGGAAGCCCATTATTCACTTTCCGGCGGTGTATGAAATGCTGGCCACAATGAAGGCTAAGTTGGATGCCTCGCGTACTCTGCTTTACGAAACAAGCCGCTATGTGGATGTTTACAAGTCTTACATGCATCTTAGCGAAAAGCGCCAGCTGACTAAGGAAGAGCGTCAGGATATGAAATATTACCAGCGCCTGGCTGATTTCTTCACACCCCTTTTGAAGGGTATGAGCAGTGAATATTGTAACCAGATTGCTTATGATTCCCTTCAGATCCATGGCGGCAGCGGATTTATGAAAGATTATCCCATTGAACGGATCTACCGGGATGCCCGCATTACCACCATCTATGAAGGAACCACACAATTGCAGGTTGTTGCTGCCATCCGGGGCGTTACCACCGATGGATATCTGAAACGCATCCGTGAGTTTGAAGCCATGGAACTCAAGCCCGAGTTACACGGCTTTCGACGTATCCTGATCGGAATGACAGAAGAGTATGAGCGTGCCGTGAAGACCGTAACGGATGTGAAGGACAATGAATATCTCGATTTTCATGCCCGCCGCCTTGTAGAGATGGCCGGTCATATCATCATGAGTTACTTGTTGTTGCTTGATACAGAACGTGACGATAAATTCCGGACATCGACAGAGATATACATCAGAATGGCACGGGCTGAAAACCGTTCACGTGCCGAATTTATTTCCAGCTCTTCCATTGATGATCTGGGGTTCTTTAAACAGGTACAGGAAGCTTAAAAGCGGTAGTTGGAGTATAGTAAAGAGCGGAGCATCTTAAGGTGTGTTCCGCTCTTTTTTTCTGACCATTTTTGAAAACAATAGTCCGTTAAACTTTTATAATAGATTGTCGCTCAGTTGTTTGAGTCATCACATTCTATGTGCTAAAGATCTGTTTTTCAATATAATACAATTCTTTTATCTAACAAAACATGTAAACAACCGAAATTCAATCATATACATTTTTGTTAGTTCTTTGGTTATGTCGCAAATGAGAGAGTAACTTCTCCTTCCAGCTTTGAGCTTCGAGCTTCGAGCTTTGAGCTTTCAGCTACTACTGACTCTGCGACTGAGCTACTAACAGCTAAGAGCTAACACCTAACAGCTAAGAGCTAAGAGCTTCCAGCTTCCAGCTTCCCCGCGGCTAGGTTACTTTTATCTAACAAAATATGTAAACAACCGAAATTCAATCATATACATTTTTGTTAGTTCTTTGGTTATGTCGCAAAAGAGAGCAACCTTTCTCTCCAGCTTTGAGCTTCGAGTTTCGAGCTTCGAGCTTCCAGCTTTCAGCTACTACTAACTCTGCGACTGAGCTAAGAGCTAAGAGCTAACAGCTAAGAGCTAAGAGCTAACAGCTTCCAGCTCCCCTGCGACTGAGCACTTTTATCTAACAAAATATGTAAACAACCGAAATTCAAACATATACATTTTTGTTAGTTCTTTGGTTATGTCGCAAATGAGAGAGCAACTTTTCCTTCCAACTTCGAGCTTCGAGCTTTCAGCTACTACTGACTCTGCGACTGAGCTACTAAGAGCTAAGAGCTAACAGCTAAGAGCTAACAGCTTCCCCGCGGCTAGGTTACTTTTATCTAACTAAATATGTAAACAACCGAAATTCAATCACATACATTTTTGTTTGTTCTTTGGTTATGTCGCAAAAGAGAACAACCTTTCTCTCCAGCTTTGAGCTTTCAGCTACTACTGACTCTGCGACTGAGCTAAGAG
>JAWOCV010000218.1:0-4256 GCA_046483585.1 Marinilabilia sp. | reverse complement strand
TATTCCCCGGGCCTGCAAATACACTAAAAGCCCGAGCGGGAAAATGCCTGGTGATCCATCTATATGCCTGTGCAGCCGCTCTTTCCATTAAATCTATGGAGGCGATGGGCTCGTTTTCAATGGTAAAGGCATCAATGTCAGGTATGGCTTTGGAGCTGAATATTTTGTGCATGATACATCTTTGTTCTGTTGAACCAAAGATAAAAATTTATGCTTTACAGTGAAAGGGCCTGGCCTTTGCGGGTATGAATTGACAACCATTCTCATCAAAAAAAGGGCTGCCCGTTGATGCCGGACAACCCTTTTGATTTTTGTTATATTTTCTGATTCAATAGTCCGTTAAACTATTGCAAGCATTTTAAAACCTGATATTTATGTTTTTTAGATGCATCGTGTTAAAATACAGGTTATCAATATTTTCGATTCATCTTAAATCTAAAAATCTACCGATCTATTGACATTATATCAGCATTACACGAAGTTTCTTACATCTAATAATCTGACGATCTATTGTTAGTTCTCCCCGTGCATCCATTTTTTGAGAATGGGTGTCAGCATAAATACGACAACACCAACTCCGAGGGCAAGAATAAACAGGTAAAAGAACACTGTGGAATACACGTGGATGGTCTTGGTGGGGCCAACGAACGGATTCAGCATATTCCCTGTCAGGGCATAGCCGTTTTCAGGCTCTTCTACAATGTCTATGCCCATTTCCTTTCCATCGGGCATATAGAAATTGCCCAGAACATTGATGGTGTTAAAGGATTTGCGGATGGCTGTAGCACTTTGCACTCTGGCATCGATGGCTCCGTTGGTTAGCCGGGGAGAGAAAACATCCTTGTCGGATACAGTGACCACCAGTCTTAAGTCGGTTACACGCTCGGGTTTTTCCTTTTCCTGCATTTGGAAATGAAGCGTATCCCGGATGGACTCGTTGCCTGGCAGCTCTTTATTACCGGCCCTGTATAAGAGCGTATCACCCCGGAGTGTTGCCTCGCCGTGCTCCGGTTGGGCATCAAAGATGATGTTGGTAAGACTTCCCGTTGGATCGAGATAGGGCACCCTGAGATTGATCTTTGATTCCTCTCCCGGCTTTACGGCCTTGTGGATATGAAACACTTCCTGATAATCTGTTATGTTTTCTACAGGTTCATCCGTTACTTCCAGGTTTACGGTCAGATTATCGGAATAAAGCGTGTCTTCGCCTGCGGCGTAAAACGTTCGCAGTTCCAATTCGTCCTGCCCTGTATAATTGGGTATGGGTTCATAAGTCAGCCCGGTTTCCATAAACCTTTCGGTAGAAGTAAGCTGGGCAATGGTTCCGCCCAGATGCTGGGCCATAGCGAATGAGAGGAACCAGGCTCCCATGACCATGGATACCAATCGTGCCGGAGCCAGTTTCGAGACCATTGAAAGACCGACAGGTGATATACACAATTCTCCTGTTGTGTGAAGCAGATACCCGAAAAGCAGAAAAATAACCGGTACCAGTCCATTGTCGCCGGCAAAGGCGGCCCCCAGGACAAAAATTCCAAACCCGATTCCGAGCTGTATGATCCCGAGTGAAAATTTGATGGTGGTGTTGGGCTCTTTGTTGCGCCTTGCAAGAGCAATCCATAGTGAAGCAAAAATGGGGGCAAAGATGATGATGAACAGCGGGTTCACCGATTGAAAAACGGAGGTGGGGATGGTCAGGCCAAGAATTTCTCTGTTAACATTGTTTTCTGTAAATAGTGTGATAGAACTTCCCGCTTGTTCGAAAAGAGCCCAGAAGGTGATTGAAAAAAATGCCAGGACCAGAATAACCCAGATGCGTTCGCGCTCTACTTTTGGAAATTTGAAGGACATGATCAGCAGCCCCGCGAATACCACAACCACGAAAGGTGTCAGGAAATAATCCATCAAATGATAGTTGTAGATCAACAAGGCCAGCAGAGGAATGATCAAAACCGTTCCAAGGTAAACCAGCTTCTCTCTGCTGAACCCGGCAAATACAGGTTTTTTTAATGTTTCAGGATGGGGTGGGGCTCCGTTTTCCTCGCTGATGTTGCGCTGTCCTCGTAAGAAAACCACCAGCCCGGCTACCATTCCAATCCCTGCCAGTCCAAAACCATAGTGCCATCCTAATAGTTCACCCAACAGGCCGCAGGCCAGCGGAGAAAAGAATGCGCCCAGATTGATCCCCATGTAGAAAATGGTAAATCCGCCATCGCGTCGCTTATCCCCTTGTTCGTATAGTCCCCCGACCATGGAGGATATGTTGGGTTTGAAAAAACCGTTACCAATGATGATGAACGCCAGAGCGCTGAAGAAAAATACGTCGGATTCGATGGCCATCAGGAAGTGACCAATGGCCATCAACACGGCTCCAAAAATAATGCTTCGCCGGTAACCCAGTATCTGGTCGGCAATAACCCCTCCCAGAAAAGGGGTGGCATATACCAGGGCAGCATAGGCGGCATAAATGCCATAAGCCTGAGTGTCGCCGTATAGTATCTGGCGGGTCATGTAAAGGATGAGCAGAGCTCGCATCCCGTAATAACTGAAACGTTCCCACATTTCAGTGAAGAACAGGGTGTAAAGACCGTTTGGATGTTTTTGTCCCATTATTTATCGGTTTTTTAGGTGTTCCTTTGACAATTATGTCTACGTGTTCAGTGTGTTGTCAGGTATCAATAGATCGTTAGATTTTTAGATATTAGATGTAAGATGAATCGTATAACACTAAAAATCAGTCTCTTTAAATTAAGAGTCTTTTGAGTTTAAACCACTGACTCAATGGTTTTTGCAAAAGTCTAACGGACTATTGAGGTATGAAACAGCCCAAAAATAGTATAAATTTTTGTTTGATCTTGTAACAATTATCATGAATTGTGTAAGTGGTGATGGCTTTTCCTGAAGGAAACCTTATTGCTACTGATGAAGAATATTCCCTGGCGGCAGCATCAGGGCAAGCGATATAATCCGGAAGAGAAGCTTATTGAAAAGGAATTCTTTTATAGCCTTATCCCAATTGTGAGCTACAAAATAGAATTTTTACGCTTGTTGCCTCCCCATCGCCTGACGATCCATTAAAAAATTTGGATAATTGATTACCATTTATTACATTACGCCCGGCGTGGTGTAGAGGAGAGGGAAGTTTCTGTTGATGTTTAACAAAAACCAAGTACATGAAGCATAATTTACCATTCAAAATTATTATTCCCCTTATATTTATTCTGTTCATGAGTCATGACACAGGGTTAAGAGCTGAGACAGCGATTCTTTCCGAAGAATTCGATATTTCATCAACCCTCACCCTTGAGCAGGATGACGTGAACGTATGGCCTAATCCCGCTACAGATGTGCTTAACGTGGCTGCCACTGAGCCCCTTCGGAGTGTGGAGTTGCTCAATATGACCGGTCAGACCGAAAAGAAGGTTCAGGTAAATGAAGAGCATGAAGTAACCCTCCCGGTTTCTGACCTTCCGCGCGGCATATATCTTTTACGTCTGACGCCTGTTTCAGGTGACAGGGTCATTACGAAGGTGATATTAAAATAGTCTTTGATTTTTCGTTTATTTTCCGATCTCCCTGTTTAGTTTGCCCGAGACGAAACCTTCCTGATCAATGAAAGTTTTCCGGAACCCTATGTTTTGAAATTGTGGCTCCAGTTGTGGCATTAATTCCAACAGCCGGGCTACTTCACCTTCGGGGACTTCAATGCTGGCTGTTCCCTGCCGGTAGCGGGCCCTGACTTCTTTGAAACCCTGCCGGTTCAGTAAATTTTCTGCTTCCTCTACCATTTTCAGTTTTTCAGGCGAGATGGCTTCCCCGTATGGAAAACGGCTGCTCAGACATGGGCTGGCCGGTTTGTTCCATTCCTGCAGATCGAAATATCGGGCCATCTCTCTGATGTCTTCTTTTTCAAAGTGGCAATCGGCCAGGGGACTCATAACCTTGTACTGATCGGCAGCTTTCAGTCCCGGACGGTAATCGCCCCAGTCGCTTTTGTTGCTGCCGTTGATCATGGTGTGTTCCGGGTATTGATCTTGTCTGAGTTTCCCCATGGCGGTGTAGAGCGAATTTTTGCACCAGAAGCACCTGTCTTCCGGATTGCTGTTGTAGCGGGGATCATCAATTTCGCCGGGTACGACCGTATGGTATTGAATGTCATGCTTTTCACAGAATTGACGGGCCTGATTGTAATCGCGCCTTTTCAGAGCCGGTGAATCGCCGATGACGGCGGTTACATTTTCCCGCCCCAGAAAGTG
>JAWOCV010000192.1:0-2723 GCA_046483585.1 Marinilabilia sp. | reverse complement strand
TTGGCCAATAAGTGGAAGTATTAGTTTTAAAAAAAATATCCGGAAAAGGCGCCTTGAGAAAGAAAAACTCAGGGACGCCTTTTTTCATTAAATTTGTTTCAAAAATCAATAGTATGCAGGATAGAACTGATTTGATCCATTTCCTGAAGGCTTTGTCGGATCCTACCCGGCTCAGGATTGTTGAATATCTTGCAGAAACCGGTCAACCTCGCTGTGTTGGCGCCATTTCTAAACATGTGGGGGTCACCCAGTCTGCTACCTCGCAACATCTCAGAATACTCAGACAATCCAATTTTGTTACCAGTGCCCGCCGCGGTTATCACATCCATTATGAAATTAACCAGGAGGCAGTGAATGCTTTTTTGGAGCAACTTCGTGGTAAATTGGGAAAATAATGGTTTTTATTACAAATCTATTTTAGTATGTTTGCATATACTCAAATTATCAATGTATGCAAATTTTCAATCTAAAATCAATGGAGGTTTTTCCCTATGAACAGCGGGATAAAAACGTGTTGTACCAGGATGATAATTTCAAGACCAGGATCATAGAGCTGAAGGAAGGTGAGAAGTTGCCACCGCACGGTCCCTGTGAAATGGTTTCGTATGTGGTCTTTTATCTTATCTCCGGGAAAATTGGTGTTACCATTAACGGGGAATACAACGAACCTGAACAAGGGCATTGCATTATTTCGGAACCAGACAATTACCAGATGGAGGCAAAACTCCCTACCAGAATTCTTGGCATTCAAATTCAACCTTCAGAGAAAAAATGATCATTCTTTTCATCATAACAGGCCTTTTGTTGTTGGTTTCGTGGTTTTTTGACCGGGGAAAAACCATGGAAGGTGTCAAAAGAGGGGCCCTGCAATTTCTCAAGCTACTTCCCACCTTGCTTTCGGTCATTATCCTCGTGAGTGTAGCCCTGTATTTTATCCCCGAAAAACTTCTTATTCAATATTTTGGTGACCAGGCAGGAATGTTGGGCTATGCGGTAGCTGCTTTTGTGGGGAGCATTTCCCTGATCCCCGGATTCATCTCTTATCCGCTTGCCGGAATGCTTTTAGAAAGCGGAGTTGGATATGGTGTTTTGGCTCTTTTTATCACAACGCTGAAAATGGTTGGGGTGATGACCCTTCCTTTGGAAGCCAAATATTTCGGGTGGAAGGTGTCGCTGCAACGAAATGCCCTCAGTTTGATCGGGGCCATAATCATCGGTTCGGTCATGGCTGTGATTTTTGCTCTGACCGAATAATGATTTTAATATGACATTGTTTTTGCCCTGTCGGTGAACGAACATCAAAAAAAGAAATCAAAAGTTGATTTGATGACTTTTCAATAGATGACTATTTATGAACGACCAATTTCGAAAATACCGTCTTGACTTCACGGTTATTTTCCTTTTCGGGACAATTGTCGGGATCTCTTATCTGGTGGACTGGGCTGCAGGAGAGGAATTGTTTGAAACAACCTTTTGGCGGTTTCTGAAGGAGATGCTGACCATCCTTCCCTGTATGTTCCTCCTGATCGGTCTTTTCGATGTCTGGGTGCCCCGTGAAAAAATCGAAAAACACATAGGGAGCGGGTCGGGTATCAAAGGCATTATTCTGATGATTTTGCTGGCTGTCACCCAGGTTGGGCCCTTATATGCAGCTTTTCCCGTGGCCCATTTGCTTTGGAAAAAAGGTTGCAGCCTGAGGAATATTTTCGTGTATGTAGGGATGTTTAGTGCTGCCAAGATTCCCATGCTGACATTCGAGATCGGCTTTATGGGGCTGAAGTTTTCCCTGCTGCGGTTGATTCTTACCATTCCTGTTTTTATTCTTATCGCCATATTCATTGAGAAGCGTCTCAGGAATACCTCTTATGAGATAACAAAGCCTGAATGATTTATTGTGAAAAGGAAATTACACTCAAAAAAGTTTAAGGGGCGATTTTATTTGTTTATTTTGCGGGAGGCAATGAAGTCTGCCATTAATCGCCTTTTCAAAGGGCTGATGACTTCTACCATTTAAAACATCAGACCAAAAAATACATTTTATGGTAAAAGCCTTACTTATAGCCGGCCTTGGCGGTTTTGTCGGCACTGTTTTTCGCTTTCTGATAACCCGGTATATTCAGGTGACTTACCTTTCCGTCTTTCCGTGGGGAACATTTGTGGTTAATATTCTGGGCAGTCTTCTTATCGGGGTCTTTTTTGGAATTTCCGAGAAAGGTGATCTTCTGTCACCCGAATGGCGTATATTTTTGACCGTTGGTATTTGTGGTGGTTTTACCACGTTCGCTTCCTTGTCCCATGATGCCTTTCTTTTATTGCAGAACAAAGAATGGTTGCGTTTCATTATTTATCCAACTGTCAGCTTTTTCCTCGGATTGGTAGCGGTATTTTTGGGACGTGCACTTATAACAATGGTCCGTTAAAAAAAAGCTAAACGCAAAGACGCCATGGCGCAAAGTTTTTATTATGAGAGAGTTATGAGCTATCTCTTTATTTCATAAACACTTAATAACGAGATACTTGAAAAAATTAAACGGACTATTGTTATAAAACTTATCTGATATGGAAAATGGATCAACCGCTTCAAAGCTCCGTGTTTTCATCGGTTCTACCGATAAAACGGGGCATCAGATTTTATATGAATGGATCGTATTTAAGGCCAAAGAAGCCGGGCTTGCAGGTGTGACGGTTATTCATGGTACGATGGGATTTGGTGCCAGTTCCGT
>JAWOCV010000158.1:0-28164 GCA_046483585.1 Marinilabilia sp. | reverse complement strand
AATGGATTAACGAAGGAACATATCAGCATTTTCCGGTGTTTCACCCGGCATCGGGGAACAAATCTTCTAAAGACCAAAACTTGGATTATCCCTGGGGTGACTGCGTTTTTCGTATTTCAGGTCACGCAGCATACTGCTGTTTACAGCAATGGTGAAAAAATAGGATTTATAGCTGCCTACCGGTACAAGGTTAAAACTCATATTCCAGCAATGAAGATCGCGGTTGATCCTGATGTTGGTGTGAGATAATTCTTTACGGTCGATATTGTAGCCGCTGGAAAAATTGAAAGACCATTTATCGGTAAGTTCAAAATTTCCGTTAAGACTTATGTCGGCGGTCAGTTTTTTATCAAATGATTTTTGCACTTCATTGAATTTGTCCTGTACAATACGCATATTATAATTAACCGAAATATTCCATGGTTTGGAGAATTCGGCATATTCAGGAGTCTCACGTTCAGATCTTTGCCTTTGGTCTTCCGGCCTGGTATTGTCATCATCCATTTCAAGTGGATTTTCATCTTCCGGGAATTCGGAATCTTCATCCTCTTCGTCCGACTGGTCTTTGTCTTTCTTAAAAGTTTCGGATCCAAAATTGAAACCAAAGCTTAGGCTTGCATTCTCCATCCTGATCAGTTTTTTCCGGTCATTCCAGAGAAAACGGTCTACTCTGACGGGATTTCCACGGTCATCGACATCAAGCGCATAAGGATCAAAGACAGCATTAAAATTGACTGAGGTCCCCAATACTTTGGTTCTTCCACTCATGTTTATTCTGGATAAATTCATGGAATCGGCCAGAAAATTGTAGGATGAACTGAAATTGAGTGATTCAAGGAGAGATATTTTTTTATATCCGGTACTGTCGCTGCGGTCTTTGACTTTCATTTCCACATTGTTGTTTAGACTAAAGCTCATCGAACCTGATTCTCCCCGTCCCGGAACTCCAAACATTGCCCCTTCAAACCTGGAATATTCTTCCCGCACCACTTCATCGCGATTGGGGTCATAATATTCAAACCAGTCATAATAGTCATATTTGGGATCTCCGAAGTCGGGACGATAAGACATGCTGACTGAGGGGGTCATCACATGCCGGATGGCATCTATACCATCACCGAAAAGCCAGCGGCTGGGCCGGAAAAAGGTGTACAATTTGGTTTGGGTCCCCACCGAGAAACTGTAGTCATATACCCGGTTGAAACCTTGAGTTGTATCGGAGACAACCACTTGTTGCCTGTCGCGATCATAATCTTTTTCGATGGATTTGAAGTACCAGCGTTCTTTATAGTTGAAACTGGGTGACAGGGTGAAATGACGAAGAAATTTGAGGTTCATACTCACAGGCACCGAATGCTGTATTCCGTTTTTCCAGTCCTGTGCCAGGTTTGAGTTAAGAAGTTCACTTTCTTTGGTTGATATTTTATTACTGGCGTCAGCCGTATAGCTCATGCTGATTTTTTCGTACCAGGCTTCACGTGTACCAACTTTGTTTTTTCTTTTGAAAGGGTTTATCCGGTTCATGGTGAGGGTCAGGTTGGGCATGGTCAGATCGATGGTGGTATCACGGCTGTTTTGGGAGTGTTGCAGGTTGGCCGAGAGGTTAAACGGACTGTCGGGCCATTGACGTGAGTAAGAAATACTGGATCTTTTGGTATTTTGGGCCAGTTGTCTTGGATTGATCACGCTTCCCACATTGTTGCGGTCAAAAGAACTGGTGGAGTAGTTGACGCTTGCCGAAAACTTTCTGAACGGATTGGCTTTGGCATCCTGACTGTGGGACCAGTTAATGGACAAGTCTTTGGATTTGCTGTAATCCGGTAGCTCTTTTTCGCTGGTAATATTCGTGATGTACTGAAAATTGAAATTCCCTGAATATTTATATCTCTTCTTGTACCGGGAGGTGACACGAGTTCCCCACGATCCGTTCGTATATATATCACCGGTGAGTGAGAAATCAAAATAATCGTTAGCCGCCCAGTAATATCCCCCTTCACGCAGAAAAAATCCCCGGTTACTCTCTTCCCCGTAAGAAGGAATAATAAACCCTGAACTGTATGTTGAGGTACTCGGAACAAAACCAAAGGGGATGGCTACGGGCATAATCACATCCTCCAGCACCAGATAGGTAGGACCGGTAATAATCTTTTCTCCCGGAATAACCTTGGCCTTTGTCATGTTCAAATAAAAGTGGGGATGGTCATGATTGTTGCAGGTGGTATATTTTCCGTTGCGCAAACAATACACATTATCTTCTAATTTTTTGGCACGGTCGCTGACGACATATCCTTCTCCCTGTTCAGTGACCACATGTTCAATAATGGCTTTTTCTGTTTCAAAATTATACCGTATGGTACGCATGGTATACTCGCCGCTGGGATCTTTGAAAACCGGCAGGCCCACTTCATTCCCTGTAGAATCGATACGTCCGCTGGCATAAGCCAGGCTGCTGTCGAGATCAAGTTCTATTTCATAAGCTGTGAGCAATACATCCTGGTAATTTACACTTGCATCACCATACAGAAATACTTTACCTTCGGAAAATTTTATTGAGTCGCTGGCAGAGTAGTCAACTTCGGCTTCAATAACGGGTGGTCTTTCCCCCTCAGTTTGGGTGGTATCATTTGTCTGGCTGAGTGAGTCTTCTGGCAGATCCGGTGTTATGGTACCCGGCGTTACCGGATCCTGTGCTACCATTTTAGCAGGGAATATAAATAATAAAAACCCCAGAAGAAATCTGGTTGTTGTTATTGAAAGGACGTATTTGTATTGTTCTGGTATCAAGATAGATAAACTTCTTAACCTGTCATTTTGCACAGTTGCAGTTGAAAAACAAGCACAAAAATAAATGAAAAAACCGTCTTTGAAGAGGTTTTGTAGCAAAATTGAGACCAATAAATTAAAACAAGCTGTAATATTTTTTATTTTTGGGATGGTATTTGTTTTTAAAACCCTCAAATTTGCAGTTTAGTATTGTAAAAAGATATGATCGTAATAATATCGCTTGTGAGGCATATAACCCCGGCCGTTTTTTTAACCCTTTTGTGTCTGATGATCCATATAGATTCGCCGGGACAAGAACAAGATGATGACGGTGCCGTGAGATTAAAGACGGTTGTCATAGATCCAGGTCACGGGGGAAAAGATAAAGGAGCCATTGGAAGATCCCATTTTGAAAAGGATATTGTGTTGGATATTGGACTGAAAGTTCGTGGTTATATCCAGGAGTATCTGCCCGAGGTGGATGTGGTAATGACACGTGATAAAGACGAATTTGTCCCTCTTGATGAACGAGCCCGGATTGCCAATGAAAACGATGCTGATCTGTTTGTTTCCATTCATGCTAACGCCATGACCAATTCGAGGACAGACGGTGCCGAAACATTTGTATTGGGGCTGCATCGTTCCGAGGAAAATCTGGAAGTGGCCAAAAAAGAAAATTCCGTGATTACATTGGAGGAAGATTATAAAGCCAAATATGAAGGTTTTGATCCCAACTCCACCGAATCATATATCATCTTTGAACTCATGCAGAATGTTTATCTCGATCAAAGCATTGGGTTTGCTTCGGCTGTTCAGGATCAGTTTGAGAAGCGGGTAGGACGGCACAACCGTGGGGTTAAACAGGCAGGGTTTCTTGTGCTCAGAGAAACTGCTATGCCCGGGGTCCTCGTGGAAGTGGGGTTTTTGAGTAACAGGTTTGAAGAACAATACATCTCTTCAGATAATGGCAAGGTTTATCTTGCTTCAGCCATCTTTCGGGCCATAAGGGATTATAAAGAGAGATATGATACCCGGAATTCAACCCTTGTAAGAAAAAGTGCCGAGAGCAGGATTGCCGAAAACGTGCAGCAAGGCAGCAGGAAAGATACCACTCAAGATGGCATTGAATACCGAATACAAGTGGCCAGTTCGCCAAGGCAACTGAAAAAAGATGAAGGACCGTACAACCATTTTGACAATATTTGGGAATACAAAGAAAATGGTACTTATAAGTATACTACTGCCAGAGCTACTTCTCATGAAGAAATCAGGGATATTCTTCATGAAGTCAGGGAAATTGTGCCAGATTGTTTTATCGTAGGATTTAAAGACGGGGAAAGAGTGATTCCCTAACCAATCAAATAACAGGAAAAATGATAAAATTAAAACCAGAGTATAAAATTGCCTTGACCGTAATATCAGCTTTGATCGTTCTGATTTTGGGAATTAACTTTCTGAAAGGACAAAACATTTTTGGTCCACGAATTGCCTATTATGGCGAATATTCCGATGTCGATGGTCTTACCGAGTCAAGTCCCGTTTATTACAATGGATATAAAATAGGAAAGGTCAGTGAAATTGAATTTCACCCAGAAAGAGAGGGCAAGTTTACCGTGGCCCTTTCACTTGAAGAAGAGATCCCTGTAAATGAAAACACAGTAGCTCAGATCTACAGCCTTGATCTGATGGGAACGAAGGCTGTGCAATTTGTGGACGGCGAAGGCAACCGGCAGCTTGAACCAGGAGATACTTTGAAGACCGCCGTTGACGGAGGTATTAAAGATCAGGTCAGCACCCAGATTATGCCAATCAAAAATAAGATGGAAGATCTTATTGTACAGATTGATACGACTCTTTCCGGTTTTTCGGGCGTTTTTTCAGATCAGAACAACCAAAACCTGGAAGAAGGTATGCGAAGTTTCCGCCAAATGATGCAAAATCTTGAACAATCGACAGCTGCTTTGAATGCTTCTTTCGGAGATGACGGAACCATTAATAATTCCCTTGCCAGTATTGATTCTCTGGCAGAGACTTTGAATAAGCAACGCCATGCCATTGGAACATCTATGGAGAATGTGGCACAATTTAGTGAGCAATTGAAAGATGTGAAACTTGATACTCTGGCCGGCCGCATTGATTCAAGTCTTATCGCCGTCAATGGTCTTCTTCGGCAGACCAATGAAGGGGAGGGAACACTTGGCATGTTACTATCCGATAAAGGTCTTTACTACAACTTACTGGATGCTTCAGCTAATATGGATCGACTGATGGCAGACATTCGCCATAACCCCAAACGATATCTCAGTTTTTCAGCTATTGACCTGGGGCGGGATGTCCATATCCGGGTAGATGATGAAAAAGCCCGCCGGGAAGGAATTGTATATAAGTTGAAGCTGGAAGAATCCAAAGATCCTCTGGACATAAAAAATCAGTTGGTTCTGGACAAATACCGCATATTTGAAGATACGGATGGTAAAAAATACACCTATACCATTGGTGAATCTTCCTCATATTCGGAGATAAGAGCCCTTCGCGAAGAAATAAGAGATCAATATCCTGGTGCCACTATCATTGCTTTTGAGAACGGACAGCCCCTTAAGCTCAAAAAAGCTCTCAAAAAATCGGGCGTCAAAGAGTGAGTATTTTGTTAAACAGATACTTTCCAAAAAAATTTTGACGAACGATTGATCTTTTTTTTGATTTCTATTCAATTGCCTTTATCTCAATGTATTGCAACTGTTAACTGAAAGTTAAATTTTGTGGATAAAGTACTGATTGATAAGCTATTGAGTCATGTTAGTTTCAATGGATTGACTGCTAAAAGGATAAGGTATTTCCTAAAAATTCAACCTTTCAGGCATTTTTTTTTCCAGTTTTTTTTATCAAATTTTGTGTGTACAGAGGTTCGAATTTATTAACATATTGTAGAAATGGAAGGCATAGAAACAAAACTGGATTATAAGCAAGTATGGTCTGAGTGTCTAAGTTACATACAGGCATCAATCCCTGTCAATGATTTTCATACATGGTTCGAACCAATCGTTCCCTTAAAGTTGGAGAAAAAAGTTTTGACCATACAGGTGCCTACTTACTATTTCTATGAATTCATAGAAGAGCAATACATTAAAATGGTTGGAAATGCTCTTCGCGAAGTGATCGGACCGGGTGCGAAGCTCGAATACAGCGTTGTTATGGACAAGAAACAATCGCCTTCGGCTTCCTCTCCCTGCACCGTGAATTACCCTACCTCCAACAAACATGATCTAAGGAACCGGGCTGTTGATAAGAAATACGACAGGCAGGACCAGCCCAATATCCGGAATCCTTTTATCATACCCGGTGTGAAAAAGCTGGACATCGATCCTCAATTGAATTCTGAATACACATTTGATAATTTCATTGAAGGCGATTGCAACCGGCTGGCCCGTTCGGCCAGTGAAGCAGTTGCCAAAAATCCCGGGAAAACAGCCTTCAATCCGTTGTTTCTTTACGGGAATAGCGGACTGGGAAAAACCCATCTCGGACATGCCATCGGCATCGGGGTGAAGGAGCATTTTCCGGAAAAGACCGTTTTGTATGTTAGTGCCAATAAATTTACCACCCAGTTCACCGATTCCGTAGCACGCAATTCGGCCAATGATTTTATGCATTTTTATCAGATGATCGATGTGCTTATTATTGATGATATCCAGGAACTGGCAGGTAAGGAGGCAACTCAAAATACTTTTTTCCATATATTCAATCATCTGCATCAATCGGGCAAGCAGTTGGTTCTGACCTCTGATAAGCCCCCGGTGGCTTTAAAAGGCATGAAAGAACGGCTGCTGAGCCGTTTTAAATGGGGACTTCCGGCCGATCTTCAATCGCCGGACTTTGAAACCCGCGTGGAAATCCTGAAGAAAAAGATTTACAAAGATGGCATTAAAGTCTCTGATGAGATCGTCCACTACATGGCTTCACATATCACCGATAATGTGCGCGAACTGGAAGGGGCTCTTATATCTTTGCTTGCTATGTCTACCCTCAACAGGGCCGAAATTACTTTTGATATTGCCAGAACAGTTGTCGATCGTCTGGTCAATAAACCTCAAAAAGAGATTACTGTAGAACAGATTCAACAAAAAGTTTGTGATTTTTATGGGCTTAATTTGGATGCCTTACAATCGAAAACCCGTAGACGAGAAATCGTTCAGGCACGCCAGGTAGCGATGTATTTCTCCAAAAATCTGACCAATTCTTCCCTCTCGGCTATTGGATCCATCATCGGTCATCGCGATCATGCAACGGTCCTGCATGCCTGTAAGGCTGTGAAAAATCTTAAAGAAACCAATACGGAATTTAAACACCAGCTTAAAGAGATTGAAGGACTCATTAGAAAGTGATTCTTTCTTTTCAATAGCCCGATAAACTTTTTCAATGCCTTGTAATTCAGTTGTTTAACTTTTTGAGGTTATTTGTGTTGAATTATAGTATATCAGTATTATACGATTTGTCTTAAATCTAATATCTAAAAGTCTAACGGTCTATTGTCTTTTTGGTCTGCTCAAAAAACATTTTCAGAGTTAGCGGACCCCGACTGTACTCACTTAAGGTGGATAAGTTCTTTTTCACGGGGAGAATATTCTATGACTTTTTCTCCCCATGTCTGTTATTTTTTTCAAAAACCATATCTTTGGTACTTTGTTTGATGAAATTTTTCCGATTTTTGTAATCCGGTTAGAATAGATTTTGAAAAAAATATCATGATCAGAAACCTTCTTCAAAACACCGCATATTATATTGTATTTATTGTTCTTATATTGGCGGGTTTTCAGACTGCTCGTGCCCAGGAGGATCAATCCACCGGACGGCGTATTGTCATTGACGGGGATGAGTTTTATCTGCACCAGGTAGATAAAGGGCAGGGATTTTACGACATTGCCCGCCAGTACAATGTATCCCAGCAAGAAATTCTTGATGCCAATCCGGATATTGAAGATGGTTTGAAAAAGGACCAGATCATTCGCATACCTGTTATTGAAGAACGCAATACCAACCGGGATGAAATTGAGAGCTCTGAGGACTTCATCCTTCACACTGTGGAAAAAGGTCAAACAGTATGGTATATCTCCCGGAAATATGATGTGGATGCAGAAGACATTTACCGGAACAACCCCGGAGCGGATAGACAATTGACAACCGGAAGTATAATAAAAGTACCTGCCCAAAAGAAAGTCAAAGGTGAAAAAGCCGATGAAAAAGACCAGGAAGGAAGATTCCGGGAGCATGAGGTCAAACCCGGCGATACTTTGTTTTCTCTTTCACAGAGATACAATGTATCCGTCGATGATATTATCCAATACAATCCCGCGCTGAAAACCAGTTCTCTCAGAATAGGCTCAATTGTAAGGATTCCGGTTAGTGATGAGAAAAAACCTCAGGACGGGGAACTGGCTGCTGAAGATGAAGATCAGGATACATCGAAGACTTCTTATATCGAAGATGAGGATTACATTTATCATGAGATAGAAGAAGGGCAAACGTTGTATTCCATTGGTCGCCGTTACCAGGTAGAACCGGAAAAAATCGAAGAGAACAACCCCGACATTACAAAGGACAGTCTTGAGCCCGGTTATATGCTTCGCATACCAAGGGATGTTGATGTTGATGAAAAAGAAACTGTTTCTGCTGATCAACCTGACGAGGAAGATCTTTTCGAACTTCACAGGGTGCGGCGAAAAGAAACCCTGTTCTCTATATCCCGGAAATATGATGTGGACATGGAAACCATCAGAGAAGTTAACTCTGATGTGGATTTCTCCAATATTAGAAGAGGAACCAGGATTAAAATTCCCAAAGATCAATGGTTTGCCCAAAGATACCCGGGTCGTTCTGAATCGGAAGAAGAGGCCCCCACTGAGGATTCCCGGGCAAAGGGACCTGTGGTCTCTTCAGACAGCATCTGTATTAATTCAGAAGGAATTGGCAGGGAACGTCCTGCCAGGGTTGCCCTTTTGTTGCCGTTTGACCTCGATAAGACAGAAGAAGCCAATATAAAGGAAAAGGTTGAAGACGGGGATACCATCCGTACCGAACGAAAAGAACGCGTTATTGCCAAAAAATCAAGAGTGTTTACCGAATTTTATGAAGGCGTCTTACTGGCTCTTGATGAGTTGAAAAAGCAAGGCATCAAAGTGGATCTTTCCGTTTATGATATTGCGCCCAATTCGGCTGATGTGGAACACGTTCTTAAGTCAAACTCCGAACTACGGGATGTCGATATGATCATTGGGCCGGCCCGCTCGGACGATTTAAAACCAGTGGCCGATTTTGCTGCTGAGCATGATATTAAAGTGGTTTATCCGCTTTCAAACAAAAACTCAGAATTGGTCAAAAATCCCAATTTATTCCAGATAAACACCCCTGATACATTGGTGTTTGGGCGAATGACAAATGAAATTGTCAGACAATCGGAGGGGGATAATTTGTTGGTTGTATTACCCGAAGAGGAAGATGATTATGCCAATGAATTTCTTGAAGAATTGAGACAAAAAGTATTCTTTAATGAATTTGCACTTAATAAGGATATTAATTACCAGGAATACAGAATAATGGGGAAGGAGGACCAGACCAATCTGGAAGCATTGCTCGACTCTGAAGGAAAAAATTATGTGGTTGTTCCGACAAATAAAGAGGCCACCATTTCGAAAATTGTACCAACGCTTGCCGGCATTTCCGAAAACCGGAAAATAGATATTTCACTTTTTGGTATGACCGAATGGCTACGGGCCCAGTCTATTGATCCCGAAGACATGTTCACGCTCAATGCCCGTATATTTACTTTCTTTGCGCTTGATTACAAAAGTGGCAGTACGAAGGAATTTATCGAGAAGTATCGCGATTGGTATTACACCGAACCCCACGCCATTTCTCCATACTTTCAGAGCTCTTCCAACTCTTCGGGATATTCACGCTATGGAGCCTGGGGATACGATGTGGCAGGATACTTTATTGCCTCGCTGGCCCAAAATGGAAAGAATTTTGAATCCTGCCCGGAACCTGTTGATATCCAGCCGGTACAATTCAATTTTTCATTCTCCCGCATTTCCAACTGGGGTGGCTTTTATAATGAAGGACTTTTTCTGTTGAAATTCGATCCCGACAATTATGAAGTGGATCGTGTACCGGTTTTTTCGATCCAGCCAATGTCACCGTTAGGTCTGAATAATGTACACGATAACTTTGAACCAGATATACGATAGATTTTATGGTTTCTGTCAATCAATTGACACTCGATTTCGGAACTTTTCTTCTCTTTGAGGACATTTCATTTCTTATCAATCCACGTGATCGCATCGGACTTGTCGGGAAAAACGGTGCCGGAAAAACGACACTTCTCAAGATCATTTATGGATTGGAAGAGCCAACTTCCGGGCAAATAGCCATGCCTAAGGATTTTACAATGGGATACCTGCCCCAGGTTATGAAGCATGACGATTGCTTTTCGGTCTTTGAAGAAACCGAACAGGCGTTTTCGGGGCTCAAACAACTGGAAAAAGAGATTGACGAGATAACAGAAGCCATTAACCGGAGGGAGGATTACCATTCTGAGGAATACATGGCTCTTATCGACCGTTTAACTGAGGCCAATGAACACTTTAATATGCTTGGTGGACATGATTACCGTTCACGCATCGAGATAACCCTTAAAGGCCTTGGTTTTCGACCTGAAGATTTTCAAAGACCGACTTCCGAGTTCAGTGGCGGATGGCGCATGCGTATCGAGCTGGCTAAGATTCTTTTACGTAAGCCGGATTTGTTTTTGCTTGATGAGCCCACCAATCATCTTGATATTGAGTCTATTACCTGGCTTGAGGAATTTCTGAAGAATTACAGCGGTGCTGTTATCCTGATCTCTCACGATAAAGCTTTTCTCGACAATGTGACCAACCGGACCATCGAAATATCGCTTGGCAACATCTACGATTACAAAGCTTCATATACCCAGTTTGTAAAACTCCGGGAAGAGCGGCGTCAACAGCAAATGGCGGCCTATCGTAATCAGCAGAAAATGATCGAAGATACCGAACAGTTTATTGATCGTTTTCGTTACAAGGCCAGCAAGGCCGTTCAGGTCCAGTCGCGGATCAAACAGCTTGAAAAACTCGATCGCATTGAAGTAGATGAATACGACAACAGCAAGCTGAACATCAAATTTCCGCCTGCTCCCCATTCTGGCAAGGTGGTCGTTAATGGCCGTAAGGTGAGCAAAGCTTATGGCAGCCTTCAGGTTCTGAAAGACATCGATATTACCATCGAAAGAGGTGAGAAAGTGGCTTTTGTTGGCCGCAACGGGGAGGGAAAAACCACTCTGGCCCGTATTATCATGCAGGAACTGGATTATCAGGGAGAGTTGCAGCTCGGACATAAAGTCAAAATTGGTTATTTTGCCCAGGATCAGGCTGAACGCCTTCGGGATGATCTTACCGTTTTTGAAACCGTTGACCGGGTAGCCACCGGTGATGTTCGTCCTAAAATTAGGGATTTGTTAGGGGCTTTTCTCTTCAGCGGGGAAGAAGTGGACAAAAAAGTTTCGGTGCTGTCGGGAGGAGAACGAACCCGCCTGGCCATGGTACTGTTGTTGCTGGAGCCGGTCAACTTTCTGGTGCTCGATGAGCCAACCAACCATCTGGACATGCGGTCCAAAGACATTCTTAAAAAAGCCCTTAATAATTTTGAAGGAACCGTTTTGGTGGTCTCGCACGACCGGGAATTCCTTAACGGACTCGTGACACGGGTTCTGGAGTTTACCAACCGGAAGATCAAAGAGCATATGGGGGGTATTTACGAATTTCTGGAAAAAAAGCGAATGGACAATTTGCAGGAACTGGAAAAGCGCCCTTCCGGAAACAACAAAACAAATACAACCCCCATCGCGAATTCCAAAGTTGAATCTTCCTCAGGCGGGAAGAACGATTTTGCTGTACGTAAAGAGCTGAACAAGAATATAAAAAAGGCAGAAAACACAGTCCATGCCGCGGAAAAAGCCATTGCTCAATTGGAATTACAACTTGAGGGGCTTTCCACAAAACTGGAAAATCCTGATAATGCTTCTGATCACGAACTTTTTGAAAATTATCAACAAGCACAAAAGGTTCTGGAAAATAAAATGCAGGAATGGGAGAAAGCCCACCTTGAACTTGAGGATCTTGAAGAGAGACGAAAGTTCCTGGATAAAAAATATTGATCAATTGAGACCGGGTAAAACACCTCCTTCGCTAAAGCTGCGGAGGGTAAAACAATAACAACAACTATGGAAAAAAACATAATATACGGGATCCGGGCAGTCATCGAGGCCATTGAAGGAGGTCGCAGTATTGACAAAATATTGGTTCGTCAAAACCTTCAGGGCGATTTGGCCAAAGAATTGATGGCACTTATTCAAAGGAACAATCTCACTTTTCAGAAGGTCCCCGTTGAAAGGATCGATAGGGTGACCCGTAACAATCATCAGGGTGTGGTAGCATATATTTCTCCTGTAGAATATCGACCTTTTGAGAAAGTCCTGAAAGAGGCACTCAATAAGAATAAATCTCCCTTCTTTTTGATCCTGGATGGTATAACAGATGTTCGAAATTTTGGAGCCATAGCACGTACGGCCGAATGTGGGGGAGTGGATGCCATTATCCTGCCGGAAAAGGGAAGCGTTTCGGTCACAGCAGATGCCATAAAAACCTCGGCTGGTGCGTTATTCAGAGTTCCCGTATGCCGTGAAAAAAATCTATATTATGTTCTTCGTCACTTTAAAGATCTTGATTTTACCATAGCAGCTGCTTCCGAAAAAGGGGGGGATGATTTCAGACAAGTGGATTACAGTGGACCTGTAGCCCTGGTTATGGGAGCAGAAGACAAGGGTGTGTCGGGTCAATTGCTAAAACTGGCCGATGCAAGGATCTCCATACCCGTTGTTGGAGACATTGGTTCGCTTAATGTGTCTGTGGCGGCCGGGGTTTTGATTTATGAAGTTTTGAGGGACAAGCAATAAAACATATTGTTGGCCGACCCGCTTCATTTGATTATATTTGTTGCTTTCAGAGATAAAGATTATGGAATACATCGTTTCGGCACGAAAATACAGGCCCGATACTTTTGAATCGGTGGTGGGGCAGAAGAACATTACCACCACACTAAAAAATGCGATCAAGAATCAGCAACTGGCCCATGCCTATTTGTTTTGCGGCCCGCGTGGGGTCGGAAAGACCACTTGCGCCAGGATTTTTGCAAAGACAATAAACTGTGCCAACATTTCTGCCGATTACGAGGCCTGCAACGAGTGCGATTCCTGCCGGTCGTTTAATGAAGGCCGGTCTTATAATATTCATGAACTCGATGCTGCCAGCAACAATTCTGTGGAAGACATCCGTTCCCTTATCGATAAGGTGCGTATACCTCCTCAAATGGGATATTACAGCGTTTATATAATAGACGAGGTCCACATGTTGTCGCAACAGGCATTCAATGCCTTTCTGAAAACCCTGGAAGAGCCTCCGAAACATGCCATTTTCGTTTTGGCTACTACCGAGAAACACAAGATACTTCCCACCATACTTTCCCGTTGTCAGACATTTGATTTTAACCGGATCACCGTAGAAGATGCTGTCGGTCATTTGAAATATGTTGCCGAGAAAGAGGAGATCAGGGCCGATGAAGAAGGACTCAACATTATTGCTCAGAAAGCCGACGGAGCTATGCGCGATGCCCTCTCCATTTTTGACCAGATAGTGGCCTTCTCAGGTAAGGAGATTTCCTATCAACAAATTATTGACAATCTGAATGTCCTTGATTATGACTACTATTTCCGGCTGATAGATGCTTTTTTGAATGAAGATACCACCCAATCATTGCTGATTTTTGACGATGTTCTCGACAACGGTTTTGATGCAGGCCACTTCGTAGCCGGCCTTTGCAGCCATTTACGCGACCTGATGATGTGCAAAGACCAGGCGACGGTCCAGCTCCTGGAAGTGGGAGCGTCCGTTCGTGAGAGATATCTGACTCAGGCTCAGTCGGCCCCGGTGGATTTTCTTGTCCATGCTCTTGGCATCGCCACTCAGTGTGATATTCAATTCAAAACAGCACGGAATAAACGTTTGCATACCGAATTTGCGCTCATTAAACTATCGCGTCTGCTAACCGAAAAAAAAAAGAGCATGAAGCAATAAAGGAAGAAGAGCAAACAAAAACGGCAGAAAAACAGGAGAGCGAAAATAATAACAAGCCTGCAGTTTCGGCAGATAAGGGACAGTATAGCACCAGAAGGTCATTTTCGCACAAGACGCTGAAGAGCGTTTCCATTAAATCATTTACCAGGACCGGAAATAATGCACCATCAGCCGGAAAGGATGAGGAGTCTGGTCCGGAAGTTGGGCAAACTCCGTCAGGGGTCATAGACCCTGCATGGGAGAATGCGTTCACGGCCGAGCAACTTCAAAAAGCGTGGAGCGATTATGCCCGCTCTATAGAGAAAAACAACCCAAGACTTTACAGTATGCTCACAGCCAGCTCACCAAGGCTAAAGGAAAACAACACCGTGGTTTTTCCATTACGCAATGAGACGCAGGAGGTGGAGCTTATGAAGGAAAAAACCCCGCTTTTTGATCATTTGAAACGTGAATTAAAGCATGCCGGGCTGCAACTTGAGATCGAATACATACAGGAAGAAAGTGGTCCGAAAAAAGCCTATACAGCCGCTGATAAATACAAAGTGCTGGCGGAGAAAAATCCACTCCTTGATAAATTGAAAGATGTTCTCCGGCTCGATCTGGAATAATGATGGATTGACAATGAACTTTGCGGCATGAAAGCGTGTTTTATAGACCTGATTTACATACAAATTATAGACCTATGACGAAAATTAAAGTTCAGAATCCGGTGGTTGAGCTGGATGGCGATGAGATGACCCGAATCATCTGGAAAATGATCAAGGAACAACTGATTCTGCCTTATCTTGATCTGGATATAAAGTATTACGATCTGAGCATCGAAAAACGGGATGAAACCGACGACCAGATTACGGTTGATGCTGCCAAAGCCATTCAGAAATATCACGTGGGCATCAAATGTGCCACCATCACACCTGATGAAAACCGGGTTGAAGAGTTTGGACTCAAACGGATGTGGAAATCCCCCAATGGTACCATTCGTAACATTATAGGAGGCACCGTTTTCCGGGAACCCATCCTGATGAAAAATGTGCCTCGTCTTGTTCCCGGATGGGAACACCCCATTTGCATCGGTCGTCATGCTTTTGGTGATCAATACCGTGCCACTGATTTTGTGACTAAAGGGAAAGGCAAACTTACCATTACATTTACTCCCGAGGATGGTTCCGAACCACAGGAATTTAATGTATATGATTTTGAAGGCGATGGAGTGGCCATGGCTATGTACAATACCGATGAGAGCATCCGTGGCTTTGCCCATAGCTGTTTCAATCAGGCCATTATGAAAAAGTGGCCATTATACCTTTCTACCAAGAATACCATCCTGAAACAATACGACGGGCGGTTTAAGGATATCTTTCAGGAGATTTATGAAAGCGACTACAAAGAGAAGTTCGAAGAGCTTGGCATCACCTATGAACATCGCCTCATTGACGACATGGTTGCGGCGGCCCTTAAATGGAGCGGCCGCTTTGTCTGGGCATGTAAGAATTATGATGGGGACGTTCAGTCCGATACACTGGCTCAGGGGTTTGGCTCACTTGGTCTGATGACTTCCACGCTTGTTACGCCCGACGGAAAAACAATGGAAGCAGAAGCCGCACACGGTACCGTCACTCGTCACTACCGTATGCACCAGCAAGGTAAGCCTACTTCCACCAATCCCGTTGCCTCCATATTCGCATGGACACGAGGCCTCGAATTCCGTGGAAAACTTGATGATAACCAGGAACTCATCAAATTTGCGCTTACTTTGGAACAGGTTTGTGTTGACACCGTTGAAAACGGCAAAATGACCAAAGATCTGGCGCTGGCCATTCATGGTAAAGATATGAAAGAGGAACACTACCTGAATACAGAGGCTTTTCTGCAGACCCTCGCAGATAATTTGAAAACAAAAATGGGAAGTTAAAAAGATATCTTTTGACGATCCGGTAACAAAAGTCCGTACGTGTGTGAAACATGTACGGACTTTATTTTTGTGCATACCTTGCAGGGACCAACCTGACAAAGAGTGTTCGAAAGTGAACATACATCTGTCGCATTGGCGGACAATTTTTGAATGGATTTTTTGGTGTTGTGGTTTTGTAAGTATTTGTAAAAGAAGTTTTTGAGGCTTTTGGTATGTCTATTGATAACATCAATGCAACTAGAATGATTACGAAACCATAAAGGAGGGTCTAAAATGAAAACTTCAGTAGTTATATCAATTATCGCCGCAGCATTTATTTCTAACATAGGTACAGCTTATGCTGCAGAAAGAATAGAAAAGCCCGGCTTATCAGAACATCATAACAATTATTCGGAATTGATGGAGGTGCTTCATGCCGATGATGTGGAAATGACAGAAATATCATATTTGATGCTTGATCCCGCTTCTTTTGAGGCTGAATATGAGGAAATGGTCGAAATTGAATCCTGGATGTTTGACGAAACACATTTTGAAGACAAAGAAGCATTTGTCGAAATAGAGGAGTGGATGTTTGATGAAACACTTTTTGAAGACGAAGAAGCTTTTATAGAAATAGAGGAATGGATGTTTGACGTTGATCGTTTTGCGGTCAAATAAACCGGAAAATGTTTTTGAACTTACTGTTTGTTGTCCATCTGGTCATCCGGTGACGGTCCTGGTTTTTCCGGCCTTTAGTCATCGGATGACTGGTCATGGATATTGGAGAGAAACTTTTTTGCAGTAGTTTTCCGATGACCTGCGCGTTTCCTTTATCCTATGGCATTTTCCGGATATTATTTTTATATTAATACCAAATATTCAGAAGATGGAACATAAATTAAAAGAGAAACGCGCCATTGTCACAGGGGGGGCAAACGGAATTGGAAAAGCCATTGCCGTCGCTCTGGAGGAGGCCGGAGCACGTGTCTGGGTGGTTGATAAAGACAAACAGGCACTGGATGATCTTCGCCAGCATTACCCCTGGATACATACCACCTGCCTTGATCTGGCAAATGCAGAGGAGATATTGAAATTTTTCCGTCAGATCGAAGTCGAATGGCGAAATGCCGATATTCTTGTAAACAACGCCGGGCTAAGCCGTTTCAAATCACTTGATAAACTCAGTGTAGATGAGTGGGACTACATTCTTAACAGTAATCTGCGTGCTGCATTTGTTTGTGCCCGCGAATTTTCAAAATTACATACCAGCGGCAAATATGGGCGTGTTGTCCAAATTGCGTCAACGCGGCATCTTATGTCGGAGCCGGGAGGTGAAGCCTACGGCGCCTCAAAAGGGGGCCTTGTTTCACTGACCCATGCCCTGTCCAATTCTTTGTCCGGTACCGGCGTCACGGTCAATTGCATCAGTCCGGGATGGATACATACAGGAGATCCTGAAAAACTCAGAGAAAAGGATCATGCACAACATCCCAGCGGACGGGTGGGCAAACCTTCAGATATCGCGTCTCTGGTGCTATGGCTGTGTGCTCCCGAAAATGATTTTGTCAATGGTGAAAACATTTACGTGGACGGGGGCATGACCCGGAAAATGATTTATGAATAGGATGAACGATTTTCTTATCGCTCGTCCTAAAACTTCTCGTCATATTTGGTCCAGAGGAAATCGCCCAGGTTCCACGCTTCGTTGACGACTCTTTCTCCCCATTTAGAAGTGTGCCTGGTGAGGTGGTCGATGGTGTGTTTGGTGCGCATGCTCATAGCTTCGCGTTCTGCTTCCCTCTGGCTTTCGAAAATTTCTTCCTGAAGGGGGACCATTACGCTGTCTACATCATGGCGCATATCGTTCCACCTTTGTGAAGCGAGTGTGCTGAGGCGGTTGAATGCCCACCAGGCCGACTGGCGGCTGAATCCTTTGCGGCCGGGTTGTTTGTATGAAGAAGGAAGATCTGTGACACTGCAATAGACCGGAATATAAACCGACGTGGCCACATTGTCCTGGGCCAGCCAGACCAAACCTCCGATCTCATTGGGAAGCCAGTCGCGGCTTTGTGTGATGGTGGCATACATGGTGTACCAGCGGGCAATGGTTCTTTCGCCAAGATCACCCCATCCTCCTTCAATATCGAAAAGATCGTAGGCATCGTATGGCATAAAGGGACTGGCCATGGGGTGAGGAATGGTGTCTCCCTCATCGGTCACTTTCTTTATATGATCCACCATGTCGTAAGGAGTCCCTTCGTAGTAATCTTTGAATATTCCGATCATCTTCTCCAGAGTAACTTTTTTCTCCGGTTTTACCGAGAAAGGATAATCCCTTGCTTCAGGATTAAGATCAAGGGAGGGATTCATCATCGACAGCACACGCCATTCTCTCCGGCGGGCGGCCATTGACTCACGGCTTTCCGGCGCATAAGCGTCTGCAAAGCGGAATGCCCCAGTTGCCTGATTCCACCACATGCTGTCGCGGGCCACATCTTTAACATTTTCGGAGGCCATGAAATAATTTTCATCTTCCAGGTCGATTTCCTGAATGCGTGATGCATTGGCATTTACACTGACTTCATCGTCGGGAACCCGTTGAGCGGCCCATATGGCTCCGACCTGGCCTTTGCCTGGTCCGACGATCTCCATGTGCCAGACCTCTTCGGTATCGGCAATGGTAATGCATTCGCCGGCATCATTCCAGCCGTGTTTTTCCAGAAGTTCGGCTCCTGTTTCAATAGCTTCCCGGGCAGTGGTGCAGCGTTCAAGCATGAGGCGGATCAACCGCTGGCAATCGATCAGGCCGTCATCGGAGATTAATGATTCACGTCCTCCGAAAGTAGATTCACCAATGGCCAGTTGTTCAGTATTCATACTGGGATAGGCTGTGTTGATAAATCCATATGTTTCACGGACCTGGGGAATTTCTCCGACAGGGGTGTGCTTGTAGGCGGGCATTGGGCCTGAATCGTCTTTTTCCCGCTTGTACATGGTGACTTCTGCACGGCGACCATGGCGTTCTTCAGGAACAATATCCATCCATGAACGGGTCCGGTGACTGTCGTCGGTGTGGGAGTTCATGACCGAACCATCAAAGGTGGCTTGTTTGCCTACGGTAATGGTGGTACATCCTTCGGGTACTCCGTTTTGCCAGTCGGGTCTTCTTTCCTGTGCATGAGTTGAAATTCCCGTCAGTACTATAATTGACAATACGACTTTTGAGTAATGATAGACTTGAAGCATAGTTGGTTGTGATTGATTTCTTTTTTTGGCGGGCAGGGAGAAGCCACAACAAAAATAATACAAATCACTAAAGGAGAAACAGGGAAGGGGATTATTTTCTGCTTCAACTTATGGTTTCGACCCACCTGCTGCTGACCCATCCTTCCAGATCGACTTTCACAAGAAGCCAATTGTCTTTCTTTTCCAGTATTTTAAGTTTGGTGCCTTTGGCAAGGGGCTCGGAAATGGTTTCTGCCCGGCCATCCGGTTGTGATCGAATGTTCAGAAAATCGGCTTTAACAATTCCTCCAGATTTTTCTTCAAAATCCTCTGGCTCCTGCTCATCATCTTTTCGACCCAGTAGTATTTTGTCGCGCAGGCTTTTCAGGGGAAAGGCCGGACCGGGGTCGGTTTTCCGTCCTGGGGCAATATCGTCATGACCCGTAATTTCACCGATGGGATAATGTTCTTTCAAGGTTAAGCAGAGCATTTCCATGGTTTCGATCTGTTTTTCCGTGAATGCCTCCCATGGCTTTTCCTTTTGTTCATGTTTATGGGTCTCCAGTACCACCTGGCTGTTGTCGATGCGTTTGCCGAAAAATGTGTAATATCCATCGGCACGTTTTTCAAGCACCCCGGCATTGTCTATCTCGATGCCGATGCTGTAATGGTTGAGCCCGCTTCGGCCTTTCCATTTGCTCTGGCCCGCATGCCATGCTTTTATATTGAACGGTACCAGTTGCACCATTTCACCCGACCGTCCTACAACTACATGGGCCGAAGCATTTGCGCGGGGATTTTTGAGCCAGGAGACAGAGGATTCGAGTGACCCTCCCGCGGTATAGTGGATAACGAGTGTATCGGGGAGTTCGTTGGCAAACGTCCCGCTGTGATTGGGAGATTCCTCAAAAGAGACTTCAGGACCTCCCGATACTTTTGTCAGTTTATGGTTTTGAATATCGATCATCCTTCCGCGCTTTTGGGTTTGTTCATACGACTGGCCCCCGAACCTGTCATCATCTGGGTTGCCCTGTTGGCAAAACCCATTTTTTCTGCAGAACGGCCGGCACCATAAACACTGACCACGGTGCCCCAGGCCCACCAGAACTCATCAGGAAGCTGAATGTCGGGCAGGGCATCTCCCGGAGCTCCGGAAATGTAGGCGATGAGTGGGATCACTACATAAACAATAAAAATAAATGCCAGTCCGCAGTAAATAATGGTGGGACGGGCCCGTTTGGTGAACCTGTCGCCTTGCGTCATTTCGGCCTTTATGATATCAGACCTTGATTCCAGCTCGGTTCGATAAGTCTCTTCCAGCTCTTTTTCCATTTGCAGGAGCCGGCTCTGCATTTCGAGTTTGAACTCTTGTTTCTCTTCTTCGGTGAGAGAGAATCTGTCGATTACGTCACTGACGCTGTCGATCACGCCTGTCAGGCTACCACTGAAGATTTTTTTGAAAACAGACATAGGGTTTGTTTTGGGTTATAATAAATATTTGTTCTAATCTGCAATAGCACGTTTTAGATGCTAGATGTTAGTTTTTCCGTCACAGAAGTATAAGACAGAAAGCAATTTGTAGCTGAAAGCTCGAAGTTCAAAGCTCAAAGCTAGAAGCTGAAAGCTCGAAGTTCAAAGCTGGAAGGAGAAGTTGCTCTCTCTTTTGCGACAGAACCAAAGAACCAACAAAATTGGATAAACATCAAATTTAAATACCTTAGGGTTTTTATTACAATAGTCCGTTAAAGTTTTTTAAGTATCTGTTATTTAATTGTCTAAATCTAAGGGAATATTTATATTAAAACAGAGATTTTCAGCAACATACGAATCATCTTAGATCTTAAATCTTAAATCTAAAAATCTAACGATCTATTGTGTTAGCCAAAAGTATTTCCGGCTTCGAACTTCGGGTCTTCAGCTACAAGTCCTTTCTGCCTTATACTTCTGCGAAGAAAATACTTACATCTAATAATCTGGCGATCTATTGATTCAGATGCTTGTCCACAGCCAGCACGAGGAACATGAAATTGGTGGCACCGCCTCCCATTACGTACTCGGTTTGCTGCCAGAAATATGGCCATTCTTTCAATTCGGGCAGATCGGGGCGGATAAGGGCTGTACCCGAGACCACTCCACCGGGGATGAAAGACCAGTCGGCCCGGTTAACACCATAGGCCGTTTCAACAGAATTGCTGCCAACTCCCGAAGCAAAAGATATGGCTTTATCGCCCGGGTGCAGGCCCAGCATGAAATTCAGGGCGTTGATGAACATATCGGGTGAGGTCTTTTCGGGCCAGGCTTTGTGTAGGTAATATTGTTCCACCCCGAATCGTTGAATGGTCCATCCGGCTCCCCAAATGTGCGGCTCGTATGGGACACCGAAGGGGGAGTTCAATGACTCTTCTTCTGTTTGTTCTGATAATTGTTGCACAGCCTCCTGCATCGTCTCTTTAAAATCCGCATTGTCGAGAAAAGGCAATGTTTTTCCGGTAAACCAGGCGGTCTCGGAAGCATTTTCGGCCAGGAAATCCTTCATGGCTATTAATTCCTCTTCAAATTCGCTGTTGTCCGTAACGATGAACAATTCCGCGGCCAGTCTTGCCTTATTGACATCTTCTTCCAGGTGTGATGCGGAACTGTTCCAAATGGCCAGGGCTGTTTCTATGCATTCGGTAGCCAGTTCGGGATTATATTCGTGAAGGACCCGGCCGGCAACAGCCAGTCCTGCTCCAACGCGACATTCACGCGAGGGGTTGTCTTCCGTAAATACCAGACGGTCGTCCCGTTCTTCTTCCGGCATCGATGGATCCCACTTCCGGTTGTCAGTCATGGTGGCGCCATCGCCCAACAGAACATACTGTTCGAGGGTAGGACAGATAATGCCTCTGTAGAGCCGGTCCATGGAGCGATAGGCTCCCAGGACATTCTCCAGACCGTGTTCTATTTGTTGCACCACATCGTTTTTTCCATCGGCCTGGTGAATCTCAACGAGTCGTTTTTCACGATCAACGGATGTGGCATCGTAATCAAGATCAAACTCTTCCAGCATCATGGCCAGGAGTTCGATGGTGCCGATCTGGGATTCAACCCTGATGTCGTAATCACCGGCATCGTGCCAGCCCCCACGGTCAAGACCCGCCACCTGGTCGAAAGGATCATGGTCGGTTAACGTGGATTCACCCTGAACGTAGCCATCGAAATGGTTCAGATCCGTCGGAGCCATTAAGGCATCGTCAAGATGACAGGCATCGTGCCATACCCTGTAATGGTCTTCAACACGCATGTGGCACATTTGTACAGGTAAAAAATAATCGATGACGGGTTGCCAGACATGACGTTTGTAAACTTCTTCCGAAATTTTAAAGGGTTCACTACGCATGCCATCGAGTTCCACCACATACATTCCTTCATCCCTGACGGAGGAGATATCCACAGTGAAATAGTTGTATCTCAGAAATTGTCCCCATAATTCAGGGGATATTCTGTCTACCTCTTCCAGCCCGTCGGCGGTTGTTTTAAGTAATCTGACCTGATGGAGCGATTCTGTTTTATTGTGGGTTTCAATGACAACCTTTTTTTCTTGTTTGGGATGATATCCCACCTGAGAGAGGTGAATGACCGGTTCAGGGGGACAGCCTGGTACGACGTTTGGTGTAACGGTCCATTCGATGGCCTTTTCTGTGGCATCGGCGGGGATCTTTTCCCGCAGAATGTACCAGCCGTTATTATGATTGGCACGGCCGTCATAAAGTTCCAGGGTACCCTCGCTTTCAAAGCTGATGCGCTGCAGGTCTTTTTCGGGGGCCATTGTGAAATGGTTTCCTTTAGCAAGACTTTCGGTGATGTAATGGTCCTGGTCACGGATCACCGGTCCGTTGGGTTGTCTTGGAAAGTGGCCGGTTTTCTCATCCATGATGTAGCTTTTTCCGAAGAGGTGTTCGGGAAACAATTCAATGTTGAAGCCTGCTTTGCCGGCCCATTCTTCGGGAAGAGGTTCTTCAAGGTCAAGGGTGATTTTGAAAGTGTTGTTTTCCAATGCGGTTACGTTTACATGGTATTCCATTTCAAGGTCCGGGTAGTCGATGGGATTGAATCCTTTGCGATTGCGACTGGAATCGGGGAACCAAAGGTGACGGGAAATGGTTTCGGATTTCTCATCAACGGTTTCTTCACCGGCGGCCGGAATTGGTGACCACTGACCGGGCGATACTTCTAGCCTGACGTCTCCATTGGCTACCACCCTTTGTCCGTGCTGGATGATGGTTACTCCCGTCTGATGTCCTTCGGGATAAATGTCGGCAAACACCGTTACATTGAGACCCGGCATTTCGAAATAACCTTTTTCGTTGAGAGTAAGGGATTCTTGTGCTATTCCTGCCATGCAGAACAGCAAGGTGGCGAAGAGGAAAAACAAATGCTTCATCTTTTGGCTGGTTTGGTTTGACAGATAAAGATAGTATAAATCGAATATTTTCAAAAATACCAATTTGGCGGCGGAAACCCCTGCGGACCGGGTAAAGGTATTCAGGGAATCATCTTCTTTCAGAAAACCCGATTGATATTTTCGCGCTTTTTGGCAGGAAAATACTGATTCAATTTTTCAAAAACGAAAGTTCATGATAATCATCGCCAACGTTTCGAAATATATTTTTTGTGTTAACTTTGACACAATAGTTTGTTAATCTTTCCCAAAGGCTTTTGAATTAATCGCTTACACTTATGTCAACAATGATCTTTGTGTTAAGACCTACCGATCTATTGTGCTGGCTGACAGTCACCTTGATTTTTATCATCATACATCCGAAAAATAATAAAATTAAATTATGAGAAAACTTACAATTTTGCAAATCACTCTGGCCTTCCTTGTATTTTCCGGATGTGCATCGGAAAAAGAGACAGGGGAGTGGCAAGATCTGTTTGACGGGGAAACCCTCGATGGTTGGAATAAATCCGCAGAAAACCCTGAAAGCTTTAAAGTTGAGGACGGTGCCATCAAATGCTCCGGTGACCGGGCCCACCTTTTTTATGAAGAAGATTTTGAGAATTTTGAATTTGAAGCCGAGGTCAAATCCATGTCCGGATCCAATTCAGGTATCTTTATTCATACGGACCATCAGGAGGAGGGTTGGCCTGCTCAGGGCTATGAAATTCAGGTCAATAATACTTACCGGGGATCTGAAGATTATCCTGAAAGGCGTAAAACCGGAAGCATTTATAATGTGCGAAATGTTTATTATCCCCTGGTTGAGGATGAGGAGTGGTTTAAAGTGAGGGTGAAAGTGGTCGAAAACCTCATTGAAGTATTTATCAATGATATAAAAGTCAATGAATACACAGAACCTGAAGAACCCTGGCGATGGGAAGGTGGTGAAAATGTAATACTTGGGAAAGGAACCTTCGCCCTTCAGGCTCATGACGATGAAAGCACAGTCTTTTTCCGGAACATCCGGGCCAGACATTTGCCTGATGAAGAACGAAAATCGCTTCCCACCGATGAGGAGTGGGATACGAAAGTCACCCGCCTTATGAAAGATGGTTTTCCTTTGATCGATTATCATGTTCATTTAAAAGGTGGTCTGACGCTTAAGAATGTGATGGACAATTCCCGGCGGTTGGGAATCAATTACGGTATAGCTCCCAATTGTGGCCTCCATTTTCCGGTGACCAACGATTCTTCGCTGAATGCTTACCTGGATAATGTAAAAGAGAGCCCTCTCTTTAAAGGGATGCAGGCCGAAGGCCGGGAATGGGTCACTCTATTTTCGCCGGAGGCCATCAGTCAATTCGATTATGTTTTCACCGATGCCATGACTTTCACCGATGCCAAAGGCCGGCGCAACAGGATTTGGATCCCTGAAGAGGTGTGGGTGGATGACAAGGAAAAATTTATGGACCAACTGGTGGAGAAAATTGAAGCCATATTTTCACAGGAACCGGTGGACATTTATGTGAACCCTACCGTACTTCCCGATACCATTGCTGACGAATACGATGAACTTTGGACCGAAGAGCGGATGCAAAGGGTTGTGGACGTACTGGCTGAGAACGAGATCGCCCTGGAGATCAATGCACGCTACGAATTACCCCGCCCCGAAATGATCAATATGGCTAAAGAAGCCGGCCTGAAATTTACTTTCGGCACCAACAATACCGGTCAGGATCTTGGTCGTCTGGAATACTGCCTCGAAATGATCGAAGAATGCAATCTGACGCCCAACGATATGTTTGAAATAAGGGACGATGATGAAAAACCGGTTCGTATCAAAGGACTGCCTGATGAAATTACCGGGTAAGTTCATTAACATTAAAAAAACCCGGGCTACCATAAAGGAATGCCCGGGGGTTAATTATATTTTGCCGGCCATGCAGGAATGCTCCTGTATGGCCGGCTTGTCACTCAAGTCGTATGGCTGCTTCAGACCGATTCTTCTACATTGATGCTGAAAGCATTGAGTATTTTTCCATGTTTCTGGTCAAACTCTTTGACCGCTTCCATTAGCTGGGAAGCTTTTTCATTTTTAATAAAGGCAAAAATTCCCATGGAATTGGTGGGACGTTCGTATGGTCCGTTAACAAACCAGTTTTCCAGGTAGTTCTCATTTTCTTCAAAAACCTTAAAGCCCTGGATGTCCATTTCAAAATATGCCAGTACATTCTGAGATTTCAGAAATGCCTCCACCTCCCTGGTGAATTCATACAAGCTGGTTAATACAATCATCTTCATAGCTAGAAATTTTTAAGTGGTGTTTTTGGCAATAGTCCGTTAAACTTTTGTAAGTATTTGTCATTCAATTGTTTAAAATCGAAGCTTTCTTTGTGTTAAAATACGGATTATCAACATTATATGATTCATCTTAAATCTTAAATCTAAAAATCTAACGATCTATTTTAATCTGTATTTGAGGGATTATCTTTTTTCGCATCATTGTTCAGGTCATTATTATCTCCGGCATCTGATGAGGCATCTTCTCTCGAGGCATACTTTTCCCGCTCTGCCATGTAAAAAATTAAGGGTACAACCAGCAGTGTGAGAAATGTTGAAGCGATGGTCCCGCCCATGAGTGATATAGCCAATCCCTGAAAAATTGGGTCGAAGAGGATGACAAAAGCGCCAATGACCACGGTTCCTGCCGTAAGTAAAATAGGAACAGTACGTACGGCACCGGCTTCAATGATGGCCTGCTTCAACGGCACATTGGCAGCCAGGCGGAGGTTGACAAAATCGATGAGCAATATTGAATTTCGTACCATAATACCTGCCAGAGCGATCATGCCGATCATGGAAGTGGCCGTAAAAAAGGCATCCAATAACCAGTGTCCCAGGATGATGCCCACCATAGAAAGCGGAATGGCAATCATCATGACCAGAGGTATTCTGAGGTTTTGAAACCAACCGACAATGAGCATGTAAATTATAATCAGGACCACGGCAAAAGCTGTTCCCAGATCACGAAATACTTCATAGGTAATTTGCCATTCCCCATCCCATTTCAGGCTGTAATTATTTTCCTTTTTTGGCTGAGCCTGATAGTGCTCTTCAAAAGAATATCCTTCCGGTATGTTGACCTCGTGGAGGCGGTCGGATATATCCATCATCGCATAGACGGGGCTTTCCAACTCTCCGGCTACATCAGCCATGACATATACCACCCGTTTCTGGTTTTTTCGGTAAATGCTCTTGTCCTTCACTTCTTCCCGGATGGAGACGATATCTCCAATGGGCACCATTTGGCCCGATTCAGACATCAATTTTATCCCTTCCAGATCATCAATGGAGCTGCGTTGAACTTCATCCAGGCGAAGGGAAATGCCCGTCTGCTGATGTTCTTTTTCATCATACAGCTGAGAAATATCCATTCCCCTCAGAGCCATATTCATTACCGCCACCACTTGTCGTGTGGAAACGCCCCTGAGTGAGGCTTTTTCCTTGTCTACCCTGAAATCATATTCGCGTTGATCGGCTTCCACACGCCAATCGACATCCACCACATTGGGGGTGGTGTTGAAGATCTCTTTGACTTCTTTTGCCAAACGGGTCTGTTTTTCCAGATCAGGCCCATAGATCTCAGCCACCATGGTGGAGAGCACAGGTGGACCAGGCGGTACTTCCACAACTTTGACATTCGCTTCGTACTTTTCGGCAATTGCCTGAATATCAGGTCTCAACTTTTTGGCAATGTCATGGCTTTGCAGACTGCGTTCATTTTTGGAGATGAGGTTGACCTGTATGTCGGACACATGATCTCCTTTTCTTAAGTCATAATGACGCACCAGTCCATTGAAATTAATAGGTGCTGCAGTCCCGACATACGATTGATAATCCGATACCAGTGAGTCCTGTTTCAGGTAGGTGGCGATTTCCTTCGTAACCATGGAGGTTCGCTCGAGTGTGGTTCCTTCGGGCATGTCCACCACTACCTGGAATTCATTCTTGTTGTCGAAAGGTAAAATCTTGACTGTAACCACCTTGAGAGCAAAAAGCAGAAGGGAAGCTCCAAGTAAAAAAGTGACACCTCCGATAAATGTCCAGCGTTTCCATTTGGTGGAGAGGAGCGGTTCCATTGTTTTTTGGTAAAGCCTGAAAATAAGGGTCTGATCAAGTTTATATTCCTTTTTTTGCTCTTTTTTGTCCTTATAGCGTAGAAAATGGAATCCCAGCCAGGGGGTAATGACTAAGGCCACAATCAGGGAAAACATCATGGCAATGGATGCACCGATGGGCATAGGACTCATATATGGTCCCATAAGGCCACTGACAAAAACCATGGGAATGACTGCGGCAATCACCGTGAAGGTAGCCAGGATGGTTGGATTTCCCACTTCATCGATCGACCGGATGGCCGCCTGCCAGGGGGGCAGTTTTCTCATTTTAAAGTGGCGGTGCATATTTTCTGCAATAATGATGGAATCATCCACCACGATTCCGGTAACAAAGACCAGCGCAAATAAGGTGATACGATTCAGCGTATAATCCAGAAAGTAATAACTGAAAAGCGTGAGAGCAAAGGTAATGGGTACGGATATGAACACCACCAGGCCTCCGCGCCAGCCCATGGCCAGCATTACCACGAGGGTTACGGCCAT
>JAWOCV010000308.1:0-3681 GCA_046483585.1 Marinilabilia sp. | reverse complement strand
TGCAGGCTGATCGTCAGATCCAGGGTTCCCCCGTCGTACTGGACTTTCGCGGCAGAGAACGAGGGAGCGCTGAGCGTGGCTTTGGCCTCGCTTGAAAAACCGTAGCCTTCCGTTGTACAAAACACAAATAATAGAATATAAGTAGTCTTATTTTTCATAATTTCTGAATTTGATTTGTTTATAATCCTATTACAACAATAGTCCGTTAAACTTATTTAAGTATTTGTTGTTCAATAGTTTAATCTGAGAAAATATTTATATAAAACACAGATTATCAGCATTATATAAATCTTCTTACCTGCCTGCCGGTAGGCAGGAATCTTAAATCTAAAAATCTAACGATCTATTGTTACAAAGCATATTACTTATTTTCTTCTATCAGCTCCTCCTTTCCGGTAGAAGGTATGTCTTTTACAAATTCATCAAAATACATCCGGAGTCTGGAAATTTCCTGCTGATACTTTGGATCATTAATTTTATTTTCGACTTCCAGGGGATCTTTTTCCATATCAAAAAACATATCACCAAAATCTCTATAATCTTGATTTTTATGGACATTATGCGGGTCCAGCATCATTCCTAACTTATAACGATCGGTAATAATTGAAGCCTGGGCCCAGCTTTCCGAAACAACAAATTCCCGGTCTAAAGACTCATTCTTTAATATCAAATCAGCCAGCGATTTTCCCTGGATAGAGTATTTTGTCTCAGGAACCTCCAGGTCAAGCAAATCGATCAAAGTGGGAAGTACATCAGCAAGGGTTACCAGTTCGGCAGTCCGTTTTCCATCTGTTGTCTTTTTAGGAATTTTCACAATTAACGGGACATTCAGAATATCTTCATAAACATTTTGACCGGCAGCACATTTCTCTACCATACCATGACTCCCCACAAAATCACCATGATCAGAAATGTACATAACAATGGTTTCATCTTCTATACCGGCATCTTCAACAGCTTCTAGAATTTCTCCAATATGATGATCCATTTCAGTAACCAAAGCATAATAAGCCCCGATATACTCTCTCCAAATTTGCTCGTCCTCAAAAGCTTTGTCCATATTCCAAACCTTATTCCCTCCATTTCGCTGACTCTGAAGCAATGGAGGCAAATTTTCAGTAGGTTCATAAAAATTTTCAGGTTTTTTGATAGCACCTCCATTTTTTGTCCCATCGCCCCATTCCGAAACATCATACATGTCCATATATCTTTTCAAAGGGGTATAGGGCTGATGTGGACGGTAAAAATTCGCCCAGCAAAAAAAAGGTTCATCATTTTTTGCCTGTTCTTTGATCATTTTTATTGTTTCCCGGGCTGTGTAGGCTTCCATCGTGTAATCTTCCGGCAATTGTGATATTCGTGTACCCAAATCAGCCGTTGGGATTTCAGTTTCAAATTCAGAGGATCCCCTGGGGCCTCTCCCAAATTCAGCAGCCCAATCATGGGCAAATTCTTCTGCATAACCGTTCCGTTCAATCCAACTCACATAATTATCATCATCATCCGGTTTGTAAGCATGATCTTTCTTTACATCCCAACCATCATCTGCTGCCTGGTACAAATGACGTTTTCCAAATGCAAATGTTTTGTATCCGTTAGATTTAAAAATTGAAGCCATCGGCACCATTTCATCAACAACTGAAGTCCGGTCGGGATTTGACAATACCCCTAAGGTTCGCGGCATCATCCCTGTTACAAATGAGGTCCTTGAAGGGACACAGATCCCTACCGTAGCGTATGCCCTGTCAAAGACAAGAGATTCTTCTGCGAAGTCATCGAGATTGGGAGTTATGACATCAGGATGTTCCTCAAACCCCATCACATCTTTCTTATGCTGATCTGAGAATAATATAAGGACATTGGGTTTCTCTGAACTTTCTTCCTTTTCAGTCGTACACGCTGAAAAAAATGCCAATAACACCAATCCTAAGACCGTTGAAACTTTAAATCTTCTCATTGATTTCAATGTTTAAATATGAACAGATTAAGTAATTTTTGTGTGACAAACCAAACTTACAATGGCTGACTTAATTTTGACTAAATTTTGAATTAACAACATTAATTTGCATTTAACAATAAAACATAAATAGTCATACCAAATTGATTTATTGCATTTTAACCTATAAAAAAATTTCATTTTTTTCCTTTTTAAGTTTTATGAAATAATCAAATTCACTAGTGTCGTGTCAGGTATAAAATGACGTATAAGTTGAAACTGATTTTTGCTTTTTTCAAAATGAGAAAAAGTGCGCATAGCCATAGCTACGTAAGCTTTTTATCATGAAGAAAAAACAAAAACCAGTGATGCTTGGTGCGATATTTTATGCTTGACACGACACTAGTGTCAGGGGAAAATACCTAAGAATTTTATTTATATCTGTATTGACAGGGCTTTTGAATATCGAGGGAATGGCGCAGACCTTGAATCCACAAACCAGGAAGGACACACCCCTCTCATGCTGGCTGCTTTTAACGGACACACTGAGATTGTACAGCTTTTGATCGAAAATGGTGCAAACGTAAATGTCACATACAATAAAAAACTTACGCCATTGCATTTTGCTGCATCAGGCGCATTTCCTGAAACGGTAGAATTATTACTGGAAAACGGGGCCGGGATCAATGCAACCGACGACATTGAGCACTTCACGCCTCTCATGTACACAGCAGCAGAAGGGAATGCGAAGTTGTGAAAATATTGCTAAAACATGATGCCGATATCTCGATGGTCGATGATGACGGGGATGATGCCGAAGCCTTTGCCCGGCAAAACAATCACAGTGAGACTGTTGAAATTTTGCAAAATCCGGAAAGAATTGAATAACAACAAGTCAGCCCCGAAGTGACAGAATACTTTTAATCCCCCGGGCCGCAATGGCAACGCAGAGTAGGCCCGGAAATAAAACACATTGTTCAACCGGTTTCAGAATAACGATTTCTCATGGTTCACAAAATAATCTTTAAATTCGTGTTGCAACTTTCATTTTAATTCGGAATAATGTCACCAGACAACCGCAAACACAGAGGAGCCGGTCCACGCGACCACCTTTATTTTGCCAGAGACCAGATTCCGGTTCTTTCAGCAGCCGCCAAGGACTATTGCTGGCTGCTCGACCGGGATTATACGGCAAAATCGGCCCTGAAACTGGTGGGAGATCATTTCAAACTGCACGAACGCCAGAGAAAAGCCCTGGACCGTTGCTGTCAGCCCGAAAGTCTGGCAAAGGAAATAGCGGCACGAGCATTGGTCGACCCTTACAAATTAACAAATCTACCGGTGGTCATTGACGGCTTTAATCTGTTGATCATTCTGGAGGCTGCCCTTAGCGGGGCACCGTTATTCAAAGGCAGGGATGGTCTGATCCGGGACATTTCGGGACTGCATGGTTCCTACCGTAAAATCCACGAAACACCTTATGCCATCACGCTTGCAGCCCGGTTTTTTAAAACATTCAACACCGGGCCGGTCCTTTGGATATTTGACAAACCCGTGAGCAATTCAGGGCGACTGGCTCAATTGGTTGAAGACACAGGAAAAGAGGAAAACATCAACTGGGAGACCAAACTGGCCGACCAAACCGACAACACAGTAGCCGAAGCCGGTCCAACAGTCATCTCTTCCGACTCTCAAATCCTGGCTCGAAGCAAAGGATGGTTCAACCTCATCGACTACATCCTTCA
>JAWOCV010000097.1:0-13773 GCA_046483585.1 Marinilabilia sp. | reverse complement strand
TATGGATTCCGGATGTTCTCTTCGGTACTGAACCAGTAACCGCCCTGGTCATCGTTGGCCATGGGGCAAAACTGGTAAAAGAGGGTTTCGTCTGTTTCCGGCTGAAACTGTTTAATGGTCTGGTAAAGTGTTTCGTTCAGATCCGTAAAGACTTTTCGTTGTTCATCCAGATCTGTTGTGTTTTGGATCTCCTCGAGGGGTGATTTCAGGTTTTCCAGATGCTTCATCCAAACGTTATGGGTTTCACCTTCCAGCAACGACATGTCGGTATCATCAAGTTTTGAAAGGGTGGACCCGGCCTTCTTCGATACCTCTTCAGGTTCGGAAGCCACGAGGGCATCTTTCATTTCCATGTAGGCATCTACCATTTGGCCCAGTTGCGAGCGAAAGGTTTCATCTACATCTTCAAAAACCTGCAGATCTTCTTCATCAGGTTTGCTTTCTTGTGTTTCGGCATGATCCATATCTTCTGCACCATCCCCTCCATTCGATCCATGGTCATGCCCGGTGGCTGGTTCCCCGCCTTCAGGACTCATCATACTTGGTTTTCCGGCCAGCTGGGCAGCCGCATCGATGCTGAAAGTACCATGGACGGCGATCTCTTCGCCTTCTTCCAGACCGTCTTCCACAATGTAGCTGTCACCCAGTGACGGCCCCAGTGACACGGTACGCATGAGAAATCGCATTTCATCTTCGGAGGCATTTTTCACATAAACCACCGAACGCTCACCCGTCCACATAACAGCTGATTTGGGGACCACCAATGCATCCGGAGTATCGGGGAGTTTGGCTTTAACCGTCCCTGAAACAAACATTTCAGGCTTAAGCTTTTCATCGTTGTTGCTCACCTCAACTCTGGCTTTGGCCACACGTGAATTCGAATCAACCACGGGGTCAACAAACGTTACCACACCATTGAACTCTTCACCCGGGAATGATCTCACCGTAAAATCAACCGAGTCGCCTTTGTTGATCCATCGGGTTTCCGATTCATATACATCAAACAACACCCAGACTTTAGAGAGGTCAGCAATTTCATACAATGCCTTTCCTTGCGGGATATAGTCTCCCCTGTTGACTCTCTTTCGGGTGACATAGCCCGACACATCGGCCAATATGGGAAATTCTTCTTTAATCTCTCCTGATGCAAGGATATCTTCGATCTGTTGATCGGTGAGTTTCCAGTTTTTCAGCCTTTCTTTGGCAGCCTCAAACATTTGTGGCTGGCTTTCTTTGGTTTTACGGGCTTCAAACAGTTCATCCTGGGCTGTTTCAAGCTCAGGAGAATAAACATAAGCGATGGTCTCTCCTTTAGTGACGTAATCACCGGTGAAATCGACCATCAATCTTTCAACCCTTCCGGGAATGTGCGATGACTGCGATACCACGCGCCGCTCATCGATTTCGACTTTTCCGTTGAGCCGCACCTCTTTCACAGGCTCGGTTGAGCCGATTTCTGCGGTAGTGACACTGGCCAGTTGCATGGCTGTAGGCGACATACGGATCGAAGAGGGGTCAAATTCGCCCTCATCACCATCCTCTTCATCGGCCGGGATCAATTCCATCCCGCAAATGGGGCAGTCGCCGGGTTCATCTTTCCTCACCTGTGGGTGCATGGAGCAGGTCCAGGTTTGATCTTCTGATTGATCCCCGTGGTCGTGTTTTTCTTCTTGAGACGCAGAATCCTGAGTCTCTACATCTTTGGCGGTACCTCCAAATATCAACCAGCCCAGCAAAACACCGATTGCAAGGGTGGCAATTATTATGATTATGTTTTTTTTATTGTAGTTCATGATGTTTGTTTTAATTGTTTTGAGTTTTGCGTTTTGAGTTTCGTGTTCCGGGTTAACCCGTTGAAAAGTGACGGAGGAACGTTTTTCACCGGGGTTCCGGGTTCCGGGGTTTTGAGTTCCAGCCTCTAACTTCTAATCTCCACTTCCCCCCATCACATATTCCATTCGTGCTATATCTGTTTTATACTCTGCCAGGGCTTCTGCTTTTTTCTTTTCATATTTCAGGCGTTCCTGCTGCATTCGTAAGAGTTCTTCGAAGTCGTTTCCCGAATTGGCGTAAGCTGAGGAAAGCAACTTCAACGCTTGTTGTGTCTCTTTGATCTGCTCATCGTACAATTCCATAAGGTCGTGTTGCTCGCTGATAGAGAACCATATATCTTCATACTCCGAGACCAGGTTATTGGTGACTTCTTCTTTTTGCAAAGCGTAACTTTCCTGTTTCAGCCGGGCCTCTTTTACAGCCGCATTGTATTTCTTCCTGAAGATGGGAATGGAGATCGATACCATGGGCATGATCACATCCCTTCCGCTATTGTCAACGTCCATGTCGGTACGTTCGCCAACCGCCACGTAATCAAGACCAAGGCCCAATTTGGGATAGCCGTTTTTCCTGGCGGCCGTCTCTGATGCTTCACCCGACTGTTGCAACAATTCCAGCTTTTGCAGCCTTGGGTTGCGTGCCATCAGGGAATCCCGGTTAAAACCGGCCGGCAACGAATCGGGATCCTCCGGATCATTCACCTCTACCGGTTCATCTGACGAGCGGTCCAGTAGTTTGTTGAACCGCGTACGCAGCGGTTTTTCCTTGTCTTTGAGTATCTTCAGATTAGTGGTGGCATCTTTTAGCATGATGTCAACTCTCAGAACATCCACCATCGAACTTCTTCCGTTCTCAAGGTTTCGGGAAGCAATGTTTTTATATGATTTCAGGATTTCGATGTTCTCCTGCTCAATGGCTTCCCATTGTTTCACTTTATAAAGAGGATAATATGCTTTGGCCACTTCATAATAAAGCTTGTTCCGCGCATCCAGAAACTCCTGATATTTGGCTTCTGCAGCCAGGGCTGCTGCATCTTCTCTGGCCTTCAGTGTTCCAAACCAGGGAAACATCTGGGTGAGTGACAATTTTGCTTTTTGAGGTCCCAGACGCGTTTCCACCGGGGATATGAAATACCCGAAGGAAAGCGTAGGATCGTCAAGTGAACTCACCTGCGGAACCCGTTCCATGGCTGCCTCAAAATCCTTGTATTTGGCCTGAAGGCCGGGATTATTTTCCGCTGCTGTGGTGAAATAGTCGTCCAGGGTTTGGGCCATGCTATTAGGGACCAACCAGAAGGCTATTGCCAGGATTAATATGAAATATTTTTGTTTCATTGATTTTGATTTTATCCGTAGAGACGCACAATTGTGCGTCTCTATAATTACGATGTTGGGGTTATATTTAATAGACGCACAATTGTGCGTCTCTACAATCATTATCGTATTTTCCTCTCTTCCCGCCAGCTATACAACACCGGTACCACAAAATATGTGACTGCAGCTGCCAACATACCTCCAAAAGCGGGAATGGCCATGGGAACCATGATGTCAGCTCCCCGTCCGGTGGACGTGAGAATGGGCAACAAGGCAATAATGGTTGTGGCCGATGTCATAACCGCCGGCCTGATCCGCTTAAGCCCGGCTTCTGTGACAGCCAGGCGAATGCCATTAATACTGTCGGGTTTATTCCGCCGGAAGCTCTGATCGAGATAGGTGCCCATCACCACACCGTCATCGGTGGCCAGGCCAAACAGGGCAATAAAGCCCACCCAAACCGCCACACTCAGGTTAACGGTCTGTACCTGGAAAAGATCCTGCATGTTGGTCCCGAAGATTGAAAAATCTCCAAACCAGGCCTGACCATAGAACCACAGCATGATAAAACCACCGCTGAAGGCCATGGCAATACCGGAGAATATCATCATAGACGTACTGACCGATTTGAACTGGAAGTAGAGGATCAGGAACACGATCACCAATACCAGCGGTACAATTATAGATAGCCGCTTTTCGGCGCGTACCTGATTTTGATAATCGCCTGAGAATTTATAGCTCACCCCTTCGGGAATCTCCAGTTCGCCATCGTCTATTTTGTTCTGAATGGCATTTTGCGCATCATTGACCACTTCAACTTCGGCATGTCCGTCCCGTTTGTCAAACAGCACATAACTGGTGAGGAAGGTTTCTTCACTTTTAATGACCTGTGGCCCCCGCACGTACTCGATGTCGACCACCTGCGACAAGGGGATTTGTGCTCCGGTCTTTGTAGGGATCAGAATTTTCCCCAGCGCCTCCGGATTATCACGCAGCTCACGGGGATACCTGACACGCACCGGGAAGCGTTCCCGCCCCTCAACGGTGGTGGTGATCTCCATTCCCCCAATGGCAGTTTCGATGGTCTGCTGAACGTCTTCCACATTGAGCCCGTATCGGGATATTTCGTCCCTGTTGATATCCAGGTGAATATATGGTTTCCCGATCACCCGGTCGGCAAATGCCGCTTCGGCTTTAACAGAAGGGACATCTTTCAATATGCCTTCCAGTTTCATCCCGAAGTCCTCAATGGTCTCCAGATCGGGTCCGTACACCTTAATTCCCATGGGGGCACGCATTCCGGTCTGTAACATTACCAGGCGCGTTTCAATGGGCTGCAGTTTCGGTGCAGAAGTGACACCAGGTATTTTCGTGGCTTTAGTTATCTCGTTCCAGATGTCATCGGGCGAATGAATATGCGACCGCCAGTTCCGGAAATAGAGTCCGTCCTCATCAGGTATCAGGTCTTTTTTTGTGATACCCAGCTCAAGTGCCTCCTCATTGGTAAGTGTATCATTCTCTTCCGTAATGTAACGATCGTCCTCATCCGTCCGGAATCGCATCCGGCGTCCGCGTTCATCAACGGCATACTCGGGCCTGTAATTGATCACATTTTCATACATAGAGACAGGCGCCGGGTCAAGAGCAGATTCTACGCGCCCCAGTTTACCTACGGTGAGATCCACTTCAGGGATGTTGGTCACCAGCATATCGAGTTGCCCCAATACCTTCTGGTTGTACTCCATCCCGGAGTGTGGCATGGAAGTGGGCATCAGCAAAAAACTGCCCTCATCAAGCGACGGCATAAACTCTTCTCCAATGCCGGGGAGAGCGTGTGTCAGGCCCGACCATACCTGGGTGGTACGGATGTTCCATCCCACCTGGTCGAACCCTTTGGCCACAAAGCCGAAAATACTGGCAAATCCAAGCCAGATGGTCAGACCGAAGAGTATTAATATGCCAGGGATGGTCAGGAACTTTTTCTTATGCTGAAGTGTCCAGGCAAGAATGGGTTTATAATAACGTTCGAGCAAGGTAAAAAATGCCAGTATTACTGAAACCAACAGGGCCACAAACAGGATGTTGGAAACCACACTTTTACCCGGCCCCAGAGGCAGCCAGTAAGTACCCAGAATCCATATCACAGCTACCACGGCAATGATAAGTTCGGAATGTTGCAGTAAACGGTGATACCATTTTTGCTCTTCTTTGGGTGGAGTGTAAAGAAACAACTTGAGCAGCCCAGTGGCCGCAAACAAAACCAGTATGGTTCCACCCCAGGTTGTCCCCATAAACAGAGCGAAAACGCCGATAACCAGTAATACAATGTTTCCCCATTGCGATACCTTTCGGCTTCTGATCCTGAAACCAAAGAACCAGTGAGCCAGCATCGGCAGGATCAGGAGTGCCACGATAAGGGCAGCCACCAGCGCGAATGTCTTTGTAAATGCAAGGGGACCAAACAGTTTCCCTTCTGCGGCCTGCATCGTAAAAACAGGGATAAAACTGACAATAGTGGTGGAAACCGCTGTAAGAATGGCGGAGGAAACTTCCGAAGCCCCGTTATATACCGAATTGATCAGTTTCTGACCAGGCGGAGCATCGTCTATGTGTTTGATAACGTTCTCGGAGAGGATAATCCCCAGATCCACCATGGTACCAATGGCAATGGCGATACCTGAAAGCGCTACAATATTGGCATCTACACCAAAATAACGCATGGCAATGAACACCATCAGCACGGCAATGGGCAGCAAGGCCGATATCATGACAGAAGCCCGGAGGTTATAGATCATGACGATGATGACCAGGATTGTGATCAGGATCTGCAGGGAAAGTGCTGTTTCCAGGGTACCGAGGGTCTCATAAATCAGTTCTGACCGGTCGTAGAAAGGCACAATGGTCAACTGGCTTTCGGTGCCGTCGTCAAGGGTTTTTGAGGGCAACCCATCGCTGATCTCCTCAATCTTGTCCTTTGTATTGTTAATGACTTCCAGGGGATTGGCCCCATAGCGGGCCACCACGACGCCCCCCACAACTTCGGCTCCGTCCTTATCGAGCGCACCCCTGCGGGAAGCCGGGCCAAGTGAAACCGTGGCAATGTCTTTGATGCGAACAGGCACATTGTCGTTCACATCCACCACAGCCTTTTCAATATCTTCAATGTTCTTGATATATCCAATACCACGTACCAGGTATTCGGCCTGGTTGATCTCAACGGTTTTGGCGCCCACATCGCGGTTCGAATTCTTCACCGCCTTCATCACTTCATGCAGGGGGATATCATAGGCTTGGAGGGCATCGGGATTGACATCAATTTGATACTCCTTAACAAAACCACCTATGGAGGCTACTTCAGAGACACCTTCGGCGGAATTAAGCCCATATTTCACATAAAAATCCTGGACACTCCGCACTTCTTCGAGATCCCATCCTCCTGTCGGATTGCCTTCCGGATCGCGTCCCTCCAGAGTGTACCAGTAGACCTGTCCCAGAGCTGTGGCATCAGGCCCCAGTGAGGGCTGTGCATCATCGGGCAACAAATCGGAAGGTATGGAGTTGAGCTTTTCAAGTATACGCGAACGCGACCAGTAAAATTCAATGTCCTCTTCAAAAATGATGTAAATACTGGAAAACCCAAAAACAGAAGAGCTTCGTATACTTTTTACACCAGGTATCCCCAGGAGATATGAGGTGAGAGGATAAGTGATCTGGTCTTCAATGTCCTGAGGCGACCGTCCTTTCCATTCTGTGAAAACGATTTGCTGATTCTCACCAATATCGGGAATGGCATCCACCGGAACGGGATCCGACGGAAGACCGCCAAGGTCCCACCCAAAGGGTGAGGTTACCACTCCCCATGTAACCAGAACAATGAGCAGCAGCGTGGTGACCAGCTTGTTTTCCAGAAAGTATTTAATGATTTTGTTTAGCATGTAAGTGTGTTTTTAGTGTATGGCTTACTTTATTATTTGGAGTTGTGGCAGATAAAAAAGAATATTTCAGATCTCCAGGGCCAATTACAGAAAATGGATCAAAAGAACACAAAAATGTTTTTGACTGAATGCCTTCATCACACGGATTTTCGTGCCGAAAATTTCATAAACAAAACGGCCGGATGCAGAGGAAAAGGCCCCAATAGGTCTGATTGATCCGCTAACAACCCCTCCATTGCAAAGCAATATTCAACAAGTGCTTATCTGATTAACTGGATGATGTAGATAGTGATCTATCCGGGATTGTTCTCGGCAGAAAAAACTTAAATATCACAAACGGTAGACCTGCCGCAAAGCCAGATCGGTCTTTTTGCGGCGGGGAGGCGGAAGATTTGAAAATGTTAATGAAGAGTCACGGTCAATTCCTTTGAAGGAAGGAATATCCAGGCCTGTGGTTGAAAATAACAGGTCGAAGATGAATCCGTTTTCGGGACCAATATGGCTGGCTGTGGCTACAAAATCCTCATCCAGCTGAAAAAAACCCGATTCAGTATTGCAGCACATACCATCATCGCAGCATGGTTCGGACTCTTTGGATAGTTCAACAGAGATGAGATCGTCTCCACAATAATGCTTAGACATAGCAAATCCTGTGGTTGTTACCAACAACAGGCAGCTTATGGCAATATTTGTAACGGTTCTAAACATATTAAATGTAGCTCATCAAGTGACAGCTGCAAATATAACAGAAAAATGCCTCAACTGTTTTACACAATTAGGAAAAAAACTTGCAAGATTTTTAGTGACCCCCAACCAATGCATCTACTTTTCGCAATTTTAAGGGGCTCTCTAAAAAAGTAATATCTTTGTACCGAAAACAGATAAATGAGATTTCAGTTTTTAGCCAACGAGCGAAAACTGTTTTAGCCAGATTAATTTATGAAAATTTATACTGCTAAAAAAGCTGAATTTTGGAAACCCATAACACCAGCACTGTGAGTCACCAGAGGGAAATTATTTTATTGAACATCAGCGGGGAAGACAGGCCGGGACAAACGGCTGTTCTGACGGATATCCTGGCCCATTACAACGTTAACATTCTGGACATCGGACAGGCCGTGATCCATCAGGATCTGGGACTAGGCATCTTGTTTGAAGTTCCCCCAAAATCGGAATCTTCACCCATATTAAAAGACTTATTGTTTAAAGCTTATGAGATCGGTCTGAACGTTAAGTTCACGCCCATCGCCGAAGAGCGCTATCAGGATTGGGTGGAAAACCAGGGAAAAGAGCGGTACATTGTCACGCTCCTCTCCCACAAGCTTACCGCCCAACAATTGTCATCCGTTACACGGGAAATAGACAACCAAAACCTGAACATCGATCTCATTGCACGACTCAGCGGCCGGATTCCGCTCGATGACAACGGTTCCAATGTAAAATCCGTTGTGGAGTTTTCTGTACGCGGAACTCCAAACGACATCGAGACAATGAAGTCACGCTTCATCGACATAGCCGGAACAACCGGTGTCGATATTGCCTTTCAGGAAGACAATGTTTTCCGCAGAAACCGGCGATTGGTCTGCTTCGATATGGATTCCACTCTTATACAGGCTGAAGTGATCGATGAACTGGCCCGCAAAGCCGGTGTATACGACAAAGTAAGCGAAATCACTGAAGCCGCCATGCGGGGAGAAATCGATTTTGATGAAAGCTTCAGACAAAGAGTCGCCCTGCTTGAAGGACTGGATGAATCGGTGATGAATGAAGTGGCTGAATCCCTTCCGCTGACAGAGGGCGCCGAACGACTTTTCAAAGCCCTCAAAAAATACGGATATCGCACCGCCATCCTCTCGGGAGGTTTTACGTATTTTGGCAATTACCTAAAAAACAAACTCGACATTGATTACGTCTTTGCCAACGAGCTGGAAATAGAAAACGGAAAACTCACCGGCCGTCACCTGGGAGAAATCATCAACGGACAAAAAAGGCCGAGCTGATCAAACTCATCGCATTTAAGGAAGACATTCATATGGAACAAGTCATCGCCGTGGGCGACGGATCCAACGATCTTCCTATGCTGCGCCAGGCAGGCCTGGGTATTGCCTTCCATGCCAAACCCAAAGTGAAAGCCTCGGCCAAACAGTCCATCTCAACCATCGGTCTGGATGCCATCCTGTACCTGTTGGGATTCCGGGACCGGGAGATCAATATTTAAAAGTCCGGCGGACACCCATCTGCCATCAGGTTTATCGGAATCCTTACCACCATTAGTTCCGGTGAACTCACCCCCATTTAGATCCGGCAAACTCCCATCCGCCAGTAAGATTAAGACGCTTTTTGAAGCGTCTTTTTTTATTCAAATAATACCGGGGCCAAATAATCTACAGCTTGCTTCAACATTCCGGAAAAACCATCTCCCCCACCCCGGTTATGACTTCACCGATCCCAAAACGTTCCATTCTTTCACTTAAAAATTCAATATTATCCAACGGGTTAATAATAATAGCCATGCTTGACAAATGTCTTCATAAAACCAATTTGGAAGTTTATTAAAACATTTCTGTGAAATTTGTAAGTTTTTTATTGCTCTTTTGTTTTAATTCATTACTTTTGTCTCTATAAATATTACAATTTAGTTTTTACCTCGAACAAAAAATGATTGCCATGTGTGGATTTACTGTTTACACCGGAGACGACCAGATGCTGAGATTGCAGGTTGCGCATAATTTCAGGAGTTTGCAATATCGCGGACCCGACAACACGGTCATGAAAGATCTGGGTAATAATGGATGGCTGGGTTTCCACCGCCTGAAAATTATGGACCTCTCCGATAATGGCAATCAGCCGTTGGAATACAAACATGTAAGTTTGATTTGCAATGGGGAGATTTACAACTTCCGTCAGATTCGAAAAGATTATGAAAAGGCTTTTCACTTCCAGTCGTCAAGCGATTGTGAAGTAATGATCCCACTATACCTGGAAAAGGGCATCGTAGAAATGTCAAAGTCACTGGACGCAGAATTTGCCTGTGTTATCTATGATGGAAAGAAAGGAAAATACATGGCCGCTCGTGATCCCATCGGCATTCGCCCAATGTTCTATGGTTATACCGAAAATGGAGAGATCTTGTTTGCCAGTGAGATGAAAGCTTTGCATGACCTTTGTGAAGAGGTACATTCTTTCCCCCCAGGCTACTGCTATGACGGCGACAAATTCATTTGTTATCATGACATTGCCAGGGTGGAAAAATTCCATGACGACGAACAGACAAGCATATTCAAAACGATCAATCTCCTGCTGACAAAAGCCGTGGAAAAGCGAATGGACAGCGATGCTCCCCTTGGTTTCCTTTTAAGCGGCGGACTCGACTCAAGTCTGGTTTGCGCCATAGCCGCCCGTATGACCAACAAACCCATCCGCACCTTTGCCGTGGGGATTGAAGACGGTCCCATTGACACAAAATATGCCCGCCAGGTAGCCGATTATCTGGGATCGGACCATACAGAAGTCCTCTTTTCACGCCAGGATATTTTCGATACCCTGAGCACGCTTATTTACAATACCGAAACCTGGGACATCACCACCATCAGGGCATCCATGGGCATGTATCTGGTGAGCAAATACATTCACGAAAACACCAACATAAAGGTTCTGATGACGGGGGAGATCAGCGATGAAATATTCGGTTACAAATACACCGATTTTGCACCATCGCCCGAAGCATTCCAGAAAGAAGCGGAAAAACGACTAAGGGAAATTTACATGTATGATGTTCTCCGGGCCGACCGGTGCATTTCCTCCAACGGTCTGGAAGCCCGCGTACCGTTTGGTGACATCGACTTTGTCAAGTACGTGATGGCCATTCAGCCCGAAAAAAAGATGAACTACACAGGCATTGGCAAATATTTGTTACGCAAAGCCTTCGAAGGTGATTTGCTGCCACAGGAAATCCTGTACAGGGAAAAAGCAGCTTTCTCGGATGCTGTAGGTCACAGCTCGGTTGATTACCTGAAAGCCTGCGCGGAGGAAATTTACAGTGATGAAGACCTGAAACGTGCCAAAGCCCAATACACTTTTGCTACCCCCATATCGAAGGAATCGCTTATGTACCGCGACATCTTCGAGCGCCATTTCCCCGGTCGCGCAGAACTGGTGAAGGATTTCTGGATGCCAAACAAAGAGTGGGAAAACTGCGATGTGGATGATCCCAGTGCACGGGTTTTGCCGAATTACGGGAAAAGCGGGGAATAAAGCCCTGCCTCCCCCTGGAAGATGGACTTTGAATCCCGGGGTTGGCGTTTAGCATTTGATCATACACCAATATATTCTGTAAAATATTTTAAAGTTCAAAAATGCAGGAAAAGTCCTGTATCAGATCCGATAGAAGTTAGAGGTTTTGACTCGGATCTATAGTCGGAAAACGCCCGGGGATTCTTTCCCGGGTGATTCCGGCTTTTAAACTTACCAAAGACTTATTCAGTTCCCGGCAACACCATGCCGGATTACAATGTATTGAAAACATACCGGTAAACACCTAAATTTTGAGAAAACGAATCCGGAGCACCCCGTTCTGACCAGACGGGGAAAGCTACCGGGTTTATATTCAAAATCCCACCGAACAATATTCCGTTAAAAAAAGCCTAAACGCAGAAACGCAATGACGCAAAGTAATTATTATCAAAGAGTTGCAACTAATTTGCATCATCATGCAAGCTTTTTATTATCAATCCCTTGAAAAAGTTTAACGGAGTAATGAGAAACAGGTATTCAATCATATCTCATCTTAACGGAAATGAATTGCACATTAAAAATCCCCGTCGACCATGGCCTTTAATATCTTTTTTCTATCTTTGCACCGCATTTTCAAAAAAGGTCCGGTAGCTCAGCTGGATAGAGCAACAGCCTTCTAAGCTGTCGGTCGTGGGTTCGAATCCCGCCCGGATCACAACTCAAAACCGCATTTCCTGGGAATTTAAAGGATTGCGGTTTTTTATTTTAAACTCCCCTCGTTTCTATCCGAATTCTTTTGAAGATGAGTTCCCATTTTCAGTCCCCATAAAACCAGGACAAGCCTTTCACGTCAGGGCCGAGATCATCCTGTCCCGGTACGAACGCTTCTCCCGCAACCGCTGTCTGACCCATTTCACAACCAACCTCTCTGCCAATGAAATTGAAGAGCGCTATGGTCCCCGCGTCCGTTCGCGCTTACGCGAAATGTGCAACCTCATCGCCTTCCCGGCTTCCACCCCCGATAAACGGAAGTAGGACGTCCGATTTCTTTGTAAACAAAGCGGCAGAGCCGAGCGCCTAATCGGACGATTCCAGGACGTTCGATTTCCAACCAAACGATTTTTCCAAGAAGTCCGAGTTCGTTGCAAGCAAAGCAGCGAAACTGAGCGCTCAATCGGAGTATCAGGTCCGGCGGACTCCAATCCGCCCATATGAAAATTGTCTGATTCTCAAATAAAAATTAATTTTGCAAGAAATAAATTAAACTTTTCGTTAACCCTTTTCGTTAATATTAATATATTTGTCGTGAAATTATCTTTTAAAACCCGTAAACTCGAAAAGCAACTGAACGACCCTGCTATGATGCAAAAAAAGTTTGGGCAAATGGCAAAAAAGGTCAATCAACGAATGAAGGAATTACGTGCTGCGGACAACCTGGAAGTTTTAATGTCAATCCCGGCTGCCAGATGCCATTTATTGCATGGAGATAAAAAAGATTGTTACGCCGTGAACATATCCGGAAACCATCGATTAGTTTTTGAGCCAGACCATAACCCGCTTCCCAGAATGGATGATAACAGCGTAGACCATTTGAGAATTACGGATATTCGAATTCTTAACACGGAAGATTATCATTAGATTTTACTTCCGCAGAAGTACATTATATCAGCTATGAACGAGAAATTGCAACAACAAAAAGAATTGCTGTCTCCACCAGGTGATACCATTCAGGAGACGCTTGATCATTTAAACATGTCTCAGGCTGAACTGGCCAAACGCATGGGGCGTCCCAAAGAGAAGATCAATGATTTAATTAAAGGTCGGGAACCTCTTACCCGTAATACCGCCTTATTGCTCGAAAGGGTTTTGGGAATTCCTGTAAGTTTCTGGATGAATCGGGAAAACGAATACCGGGAAGAATTAATGCGGATTGAACAGCAGGAATTCCTTGAAAACTCCATTGAGTGGGCCAGACAATTTCCCCTGGCCAACCTTAAGAAATTAGGCTATCTTCCAACAACCTCTAAACAAACTGAAATTGTCGAGGCCCTGTTAAAATTTTTTGGGGTCGGCTCGCCTGATCAATGGAACAAAACCTACCTTGACAACCGGGTATCTGCGGCTTTTAAAGTTTCACAGGCCAGCACTCTTTCACCTCATGCAATCTCGGCATGGCTAAGAATCGGAGAATTAAAAGCAATAGAGATGGAATTACCTGCCTACAATTACCAGAGGTTTACCCAGTATTTAAGTGAAATTAAAACCATTGCTTTTTCTCAACCGGAGAATTTCAAGGATCGCCTGCAGTCCATATGTGCCAAAGCCGGGGTGGCTGTGGTTTTCACCAGGGACCTACCTAAGGCTCCTGTCAGTGGTGCCACCTGGTGGATAAACCAAAATCCCATCATTCAGCTTTCGGGCCGATACAAGACCAATGATCACTTTTGGTTTGCTTTCTT
>JAWOCV010000270.1:0-13541 GCA_046483585.1 Marinilabilia sp. | reverse complement strand
CTTGTGAAGGCTGTACTCTATGTCATTGATCAGGAGTACGAAACAGGCCAGGCTGTTCCTGTAACCGGCGGACAGGAAATGTTAAAATAGAGGCTATTGAATTTTAATGACTAAAAGAGAAGAAAATGAACACACGTGCAGTAAGATTATATGGAAAAGGTGATTTAAGGCTTGAGGAATTTGAACTTCCTTCGATTCAAGACAATGAGATATTGGCCAAGGTTGTTTGCGACAGTATCTGTATGTCATCTTATAAAGCCGCAAAGCAGGGGGCCGATCATAAGCGTGTTCCTGATAATGTAAAAGACCAGCCGGTTATCATCGGGCATGAATTTGCCGGAGAAATTTTGGAAGTTGGCAAAAAGTGGCAGGGAAAGTATAAAGCCGGGGAAAAATTTTCTATACAACCGGCCCTGAACTATGAAGAAGGCCCGGTTGGGGTTTTAAGTGCACCAGGCTATTCTTATCAGTATATTGGTGGAGATGCAACTTATGTCATCATTCCGGATGAAGTGATGGAGAAGGGGTGTTTATTGTCTTATGAAGGCGAGGGATTTTATCCGGCTTCTCTTTCCGAGCCTTTGTCGTGTGTAATTGGTGCGATGCATGCCAACTATCATACAAAGCCGGGTTCCTATATTCATGAAATGGAAATCGTGGATGGCGGAAAGATGGCTATTCTTGCTGGTGTTGGCCCCATGGGGCTGGCAGCTATCAATTATGTGTTGAACAGGAGCGATCGAAAACCTTCACTTTTGGTTGTGACAGACATAGATCAATCAAGACTTGACAGGGCCGCCGGCTTGTATACAGTTGATTACGCCAAATCACAGGGCATTAATCTAAAATATGTCAATACAAGTAAAATGGATGATCCTGTATCTGAGCTCCGGACTATTTCCGGGGGAACCGGATACAATGATGTTTTTGTATTTGCACCGGTTGCCCCTGTTATTGAGCAGGGAGACGGGATCCTGGCATTTGACGGCTGTCTCAATTTCTTTGCCGGACCTTCTGACCCTCAATTTACAGCCAAATTGAATTTTTATAATGTGCATTATGCGTTTACCCATATTGTTGGAACCAGTGGTGGGAATACTGATGATATGAGTGAGGCACTCGATATTATGGGAAAAGGGTTGGATCCGGCAGGTTTGGTTACTCATATTGGAGGCATTAATGCAGTTATCGATACGACCCTGAACTTGCCCGAAATCCCCGGTGGTAAAAAGCTAATATATAATCATATAGAAATGCCATTGACACCCATTGAAGATTTTGCTGAATTGGGTAAGGATCATCCTGTTTATGCGAAATTGGCTGCCATTTGTAATAAAAATAAGGGCTTATGGAGCGTTGAGGCAGAGAAAGTCCTGATGGATCATGCTGATCAATTGAATTACTAAAATAAGAGGTTCATCCTAAAAATGCATACCTACACTTTCGATTTTAGCAAGAATTCGTGCAATTCGTGGACAAAAAACAAAATGGCGTAAGCCATTTTTCCAAAAAGCAGTCAATTTTATGAAAGGTTCTGTTTATAATAAGGTAAGCATTTTTGTGATCAGACTTAAAAAATAACGCACCAACTTTCACTGATTTCTGATTTTTTCAAGGCATTTGTTTGAAAACATTTGGAATGTATAACCAAAGTTAATATTTTAGCGACCAATAAAAAGCGCTAAAATTAGTGTTTGTCCTTAAAGTATTATTTGCTTTTATCCGGTGTTTCCGGATTGTTAATAACACCTCTGAGCAGTATAAATGACTGCCAACAATTTTCCCTGCCTTATATATACAAACACTAATAAATGCATGTTGACCCCAACGTAAATGTCCTTGCAACCACTCAATTTAATGGCGAACATGCTCATTGAATAGATGGCTGCAAAATGCCTGCTGTCTGGGAAAAATGCTTCGGGAAAGGTTGTGGTTTTTATTCATCGCTCGGGCACATATTGTGAGATTTTTTGCGAGTTTATAGCCGAGCCCTAATTAGTGTCTGTCCATAAAGTACCCTTTACATTCCTTAAGAATCGGGGCATGCTCTTATACCTGCCTGTCATTTTGTTTTAATAAGTTATTTTATAAAAAAACAATCAAGCTGCGTATAAAATATATTTAATTAAAGGTTCCTTTTATTGGAGACTAATCTTTCCATTAAATTTGTGGTACAATTTTAATAATTACAATAATGAAACGAAGAGATTTTTTCACCCATTCTGCGCTTCTTGGGGCTGCATTGCCTTTAGGAATAGCACCGCTCTTTACATCGTGTGATAAATCAGGCGAAAAAGATAAAACCCATTTTTCAGCAGAACAGCTTGGAATGTTCTCATTTGTTGAAAAAGCACCGGATGGCAAACCCCTTAAGGCTGCATTGATAGGGTGCGGAAACCGTGGTACCGGCGCTGCCTTTAATTTCTTGAATGCAGGAAATGATTTGTCGATTGTTACACTTGCCGATGTTTTGTCCGATAGACTGGAACAGTGCCGTGAGCAGCTCGCAAAAGAAAGAAATAATCATATTGACGATGATAAGTGTTTTATTGGGTTCGACGCATATAAAGATGTATTGAAACTTGATATTGATGTTGTTTTGATATGTTCGCCAACACATTTCCATCCCGAACATTTTAAAGCAGCTGTTGCAGCCAATAAACATGTGTTTATGGAGAAACCGGCAGCAGTTGACCCTGTGGGTATTCGCACGGTAATGGTAAGTGCACGTCAGGCTGAAGCAGCCGGACTTACTGTAGTAACCGGGAATCAGCGCCGACACCAGCTCGATTATTGGGATGCATATCTGCAGGTGAAAAATGGCGCTATTGGCGATATAATTTCATCAACAGTACACTGGAATCAGGGTGCCTGGTGGAACAGGGAAAAACGTCCGGAATGGTCTGAAATGGAATATAATATACGTAACTGGTTTAATATAAAATGGTTAAGTGGAGATCATTTGCTCGATCAAGGAATTCATAACATTGATGTAGCCACATGGTTTACCGGAATGATACCTTCTCAAGCAGTTGGTTATGGAGGCAGGGCAAGGCGTTTGACAGGTGATATTTTCGATTTCTTCAGCATTGACTACAAGTATGCAAATAATAAACGGATGTTGGCTACAGCCCGGCAAATAGATGGCTGCGATAACGATGTTTCGGAATCGGTTACCGGTACAAAAGGTGTTTTATATACGGGGGAAGATATGCGTATTGAAAATTTTGATGGTGACATAATCTGGAAATACGATTACGATGCAAAGCCTGTACCCAATGCCTATGATCAGGAGCATGTACATTTTGTAGAATCTGTCAGGCTTAACAAGCGAATCAATCAAGCAGAAGATGTTGCCAATTCAACGCTGATTGCCATCATGGGCAGAGAGGCTGCATATACCGGTAAGGCTATTTCATGGGATCAGATTATGGAATCTGACCTGCGCTATGGCCCCGAAAAATATGCTATGGGGCCTGTTCCCGAATATACCGAAGGAGATGCTCCAGTGCCGGGCCGGGAACCGGGAGAGCCAATTTAAAATGATTGGCATTTCTTTACAGAATTATAAGTCTGCATAGTGTCTGTCCATAAAGGACCACTTGCTGCGTTAGGCCTGCCTGGCAGGTTATGAAAAAGAAACATACTGGTGTTTTGATTTAATATTAATAAGACAGATGGATACTTTTATATAAAACGGTAGAGTGGCTTGTCGCCAAAATATGCATTTACTCAGGTAAACTCCGTTTTTGGCGGCTTGCGCCACCGCTAAAGCTTTAGGCGGCACGCGGTCACAAGCTATGCTCTGCTGAAGCTACGCGAAAGCGAGGCCTTGCAACTGGCACTTTCTGACCAGACACATGACCAAAAACAAACTTTGCTTAATTTATAGATGGGCACTACATAGGTTATTTTCATGCAAACTAAATTCACATTTCTTAAAGCAGGATGGGTAATTCTTCCTTTTGGTGTTCTTATTGGGGCTGTGTTGGTTATTAGTAGCAAAAAGGCAATTACTCACACCAATACAAACGAGTTTTGCCAATCATGCCATATACACCCCCATGCTGCAGATTCATGGCGTCAGTCGTCTCATTATTTTAACCAAAGTGGAATGCGGGTAGGCTGTGTCGATTGCCATTTGCCCCCTGAAGGTGATTTTCATTACCTGAAAGCTAAAGTTCGCACCGGATTACACGATCTGTACGCTTTTCATTTTAAAGATCATGAATCGTTTGATTGGGAGCAGAAGCGTCAACTTGAACATGCTGAGAAGATTGTTTATAACGAATCATGTGTCGATTGCCATCAGAACTTATTCACTAAGAATTTATCATCCGAAGGTGGGGAGGCTCACTTGCATTATGAACAAAATGCTGAAAGATTGGATCTTCAATGCATTAATTGTCATCTCGATGCAGGCCATCACCGTCCCGGTTATTCGCACGAAAGAATGTCTGAGATTCCGGTTGCTGGTGAAAAAGATCGGGAGGTTTATACTGAAGCTACGAAAGTAGAAGAATTTGAAAACTATAAAGAAAAGATCCCCAATTCTGCAGTAGCTTTCAATATGATTGCCATCCCTGGAGGTACTTTCCTGATGGGCAGTCCCGATGAGGAACCATTAAGAGATGCTGATGAGGGACCAGTGCGTGAGGTTACGGTTTCTCGCTTTTTTATGGGCGAAATTGAGGTAACCTGGGACGAGTTTTGGTCTTTTTATGGTGAAACCATGTCCGAAGGACGCATAAGCCCAGGGGAAATAATGGCTCAAAATGAAGAGGCAGTTGATGCTATAAGCGGCCCTACACCTCCCTTTGGTAATCCAAATCAAAATTGGGGCGATGGTAAACATCCGGCAATTACTATGACTCACTATGCTGCTGAGATGTATTGCAAGTGGTTGTCGATTGAAACAGGTAAAACGTATCGTTTACCAACTGAGGCCGAATGGGAGTATGCCTGCAGGGGAGGTACCCAAACGCCTTACTTTTTCGAAGGCAATCCCAAACGTTTTGTCGATTCAGGATTGCGTAACCTTATTTTTGGAGTTGATACAACCAATATTAACAGTTATGTTGTGTATGCCCGGAATTCGGGAGGGAAGACCCAGCCTCCATCTTTTGTCGAGCCGAATCCCTTTGGCCTGAAAAACACGAGTGGTAATGTGATGGAGTATTGTTCCGACTGGTATGCACCTGATGCATATGCACAAACTGAATACAGTGTTACTGACCCAACCGGACCAGGAACCGGAACTGAAAAGGTTGTACGGGGAGGAAATTATACTTCGGAGGCTGATGAGTTACGGTCCGCTGCCCGTAGTTACACCAAAGCAGAAGAATGGCTGAAAACAGATCCCCAGGAACCTAAAAGCATTTGGTGGTATTCCGATGTGAAAGGTATTGGCTTCCGGGTAGTTTGTGAACCCGAAAGTGCAATCTCAAATCACTAGGAGAGGACTCATACATGGACTTTTGAGAAAAACTTTTTCATCCTCTTGCTCCTTGGTGAGTGAATTTTTAAGCGTTTGACAGAAGGTTTGTTAATATTTGAGCATAAATCAATTGTCATTGATCGGCTTTGATACTCCTTTTTATTGATCACTTCGTAAGGATAATTGGTGGGGTAATGGCCCATAAAATTCCATGTGATCTCCTGGCCAGTGTCTGTAAAAAACGGATGGGAAACGGTCGTCCCGGCCTGGAGGAGTTAACCCCGAGTAGTCTTGAGAGCTTTGATCATCAAGCATCTTTGTGCCATTAGTGGCAGATAAACCATTCAGCAGATACAGGAAAACATGTATATGCAGTACTTCATTGGTTACAGTGGTTTTAGTGATGAAGAACCCTTTGGACGAAAAAACCCAATAGAAGAGAAGTTTGGACCAGCCAAAACGGCATACGGCATGAACCGTATAAAAGCAAGTCTCCCGGATACAAGTAAAAGTTGAATGGCCTCAATTGTATTGGTGCTCAACATGGTCAAATTGGCCGGTCCGGCACTGCTTACACAAATTTTTAGGTGGTTGTCTTTTTCAGGAATAGGGACAATAAAAATGATTGATGAAATCATTGAGAGTATTGTGCCCAAAATTTCGATCAATCGAATTTGAATTGAATTGTGGCCTGCTGACTTTTTTTAGCAGATTGCACCAAGCTAAGCCCGTGAAAAGGGGATAAGCACATAGTTCTTTGAAACTTTTCATCAGAAACCAGTAGGTAATCAATCCTACCCCGGAAAGCCTGACCAGCAGCCGGAACCGGGTGTTGCGGAGTCAGCAGAAATGCTGGCACGAAGCGTACACAAGAAATGCAAAAGCCGTGTAATAAAGCCTCGAAAAGAAAGCTAATGTTAGGGCCTTCACATTTCTGCTTGTGGGAACAGAAGCATAGTAGCCGTCATGGTAAGGAGACTGTGCCCGGCCGGGGGCGTTGAGCATGGCAAACAGATATAAGGTTTCTCCGGGAACTTGGGAGAGTTTCTCACCTTCATGCGAAGAGCGGTGACCCCGCCACAGAAAGATTGCAGGGTTTTAATCCACCAACAATCTTCTGATGTGATGCCTTTCTCCTCGGGTTGCCTTTTAAACAGGTTTTAATCCACCAACAATCTTCTGATGTGCCGTTCATACAAATTCTCAAAAACACAACTTCCCGTGATCTCCGCATGTCTTTCCAATAAAGCATTGAAGGCATTAATCTCTTCCGCAGCCAGTTTATACCCCACATGTACCAGCTGCCGCAGATGGGGATTGTATTGAGGATGATCCGGGATATGCCTCAGGGCATTGGCGAATTCTTCGCCGGTCAGGCCTTTTACTTCCATGGCGGAAGGCAGTTGACTCTCGTCAATATCGATGACATCAGCATAGGGTGCACATAGTTGGGACACGTTGGTCAGGGCACGTGAATACAGATTTTTTACGAAAGCCAGAGCTTCCCCGCCGGCCAGCGCCAGTCCGATGATTTCTTCCAGCCATGTAGTTCCGGCGGTTTTCAAATGAAATCCTTTGTCGTGTTTTTTCGAAAGTTCCTTGATGACCGGATAGATGGAGAATTTATCGGATCCTGAATGAATGCTGGGCTTCAGTTCTTTTGGCAATCCAAACTTATCAACTGCCAGGTCGATGGCCATTAAGTTGGCCTCATATTCTTCCCTGAATGCAGCAACATCACCCTGATAATCCACTCCTTTATTAAAGCGTCCGGTGAATTTTGGGGCAATGGTCTGAACGGGGACATTGTAATATGCCAGCATCGCCAGGATGAAAAACAATTCCACAGGTGTTTGGGGTTCTGCGACTTCATCCATTGAGACTTCGGTGATGAAATTGCCTGCCCCTTTGCTGTTTTCAATTTGTTTATAAGTTTCTCCGGCCATATATGCAGCATGCAGGTATTTTTTGGCAAAGGTCCGTGCCTGTTTTTCCGTAGCTTGAATGAAGGTATCGAATCCGGGTGCCTGAAGTTGACCCAGATGTTTTTTCATGCCATCCACAAAAGCATCTTCCCGGGCTTTGTCGCTTTCTTTGCCGATATAGGCTGCCACATCGATGGTGAAGAAATCGGAGCTGTTGATGAAACGATCGACCGTTTCAAGGTTGATGTGATCGGCATCGATGAACCATGGTTTTGTCCATCCGGCTTTCTTGATGGCTTGTTCAGCAGCTTTCCGGACATCCCGGGGTTCGCTTCCGATGGTTGTGTGTTCGCGGTTCGATTTGTTCCAGACAGGAGTGATCTCATGGCCAGCTTTTTCCGCTTCCCTGACAACTTTTAATTGCCAGTCTGCCTGATGAGCGAAACGATCGCCCATTCCGAGTGAATATTTTGAAAGTTTTTTCATACCGTGTTTTTATGCAATAGTTCGTTATGATTCTTTAAGTATTTGTTATCTAAATTCCTAAAATTGAAAGTGCGTTTATCTTAAAATACAAATTTATGGCAACATATGAATCATCTTAGCCTGAATTATTTGTAACTTATTTCCCTTATGAATCTTCGGATTAAATCTTTTTTGTTTAACAAAAAAACTATAAGTTGTTTAATTTGAAATGGGGTGTTTAATTAGCTTTTTTGGTTATGTCACAAAAAGAGAGCAACCTTTCTTTTCGGCTTTGAGCTTCGAGCTTCAAGCTTTCTGCTACAAGTCCTTAAATACCGTTGCATCGCAGTCATTGCGAACGAAGTGAAGCAATCTCTATTTGTTTTACCGGACACCAGTGATTGTTTATGAATTAATACATTGCAAGGATCTCCGTATTGATTATTTCAACCGGTTGGAACTCATGGCGCAGAGTGATCGTTTGAGATGTAAGATATTCGAACATTCGCTTGACGGCCTTTTCTGATTGTTCCATGGGTTTTTGTCCGATCAGGAAATCAATGATCCCTTTCTTCAGATAATCGATGTTTTTTCTGGTACCCTCGTAACCGATAAGTATGGTGTTGATCTTTTTTCGTTCCACATAGCCTGCGATGACATGTGTTTTGGCACTGGAAACCAGTATGGCTCCAATATTGGGGTTTTGTTTCATAACCTGGTCCATTCTGGATTCTACCATATCCCGGTCTGCTGAAGGGATCTCTACCGTAATTTTCATCCCGTTGTTTTGCCCGGCATCCAGGAAATAACTCATGAACCCCTGATTTCTGCGGTTGAGGTGGTGCGTATTTTCCAGATCTTTGGCGATATTCACGATCAGGATATCCTTATCCGGGGCAATTCCGAAATCGACCAGACTTGCTGCCACTCTTCCGCCCTGAAAGGCATCTTCTCCGATGAATGATATGCAATTGGTTTGATCGATGAAGGTATCGATGAAAATGTAAGGGGTTTTGGTTTGGTCAAGTTTTTCACAAAACTGGACGGTTTCTTTTTTAAGGATGGGAGCAATGATGACCCCATCGGGGAGTTCTTCCAACAAATCCCGGGCTTTTTGCTTAAAATCGGCCTCGTTATGCAATTCAAAGAAGAAGTATTTCACTTTCACCGAAAAAGGATGCAGCTCACGTACAGCTTTCTCTATGCCCTTTGGGTGGGATAGCCAGAAAACGTTATCCTCGCCTCCTTTGGGTATGAGAACGGCCAGTTTGTAATTTTTTTTGGTGGTGAGTGCCTGTGCCAGGATGTTGGGATGATAATTCATTTCCTCGGCAATGGAAAGGACCTTTTCACGTGTCTTTCCGGCCACTTCCCCGCGGTTGTGCAAGACCCGGTCGACTGTGCCAATCGACACATTGGCTTTCCGGGCGATGTCTTTAATTCTTACCTGCTTCATGGTTTGTTAAGAGTATCTTTCAAGCTATTTTCCCTTTTGATGGAAGGGACAATGATTGGTTTGATACGACTTTTTTATGCTTATAGAGCGAAGAGTACCAGATGCTGATACCCTTCGCTGTTCATTATTTATTAGTATCCGAAGAAATTTGGTAACCACATTGATAATTCGGGAATGAATGTAACCATAAGCAGTACAATGAACATGGCAATGTAGAACGGGATCAATGGCTTAATAAGGTTTTGTATCTTTAAGTTTGAAACACTGCATCCCACGAACAGCACAGCTCCAACGGGTGGTGTACACAAACCAACATTAAGATTCAGGATCAATATCAGACCAAAATGGATGGGGTCAAGTCCCAGCTGGGTTGTGACAATGGGCAGGAAGATAGGTGTAAAAACCAGTACAGCCGGCGTCATGTCCATGAATATTCCCACAGCCAGCAAAATCAGATTAATAATGATCAGTAAGATGAATGGATCAGATGATAATGATAATAAACCTTCACTTACTGTTTGGGGGATGTTCTCGAAAGACATGACCCATGAGAGCCCGATTGAGGCAGCAATAAGCAATAATACCATCCCTGCGGTCCTTACCGTTTTTATGATGATTTCGGGAAGATGCTTTATGGTTACTTCTTTATATGCAAGAGCCAATATCAGACTATAGATCACTGCAATTGCAGCTGCCTCTGTCGCTGTGAAGATACCGGCAATTATTCCACCTATTACGATGATCAGCATTCCCAGGCTGGGGATGGCATCAAAGAATTTTTTAACGGCCATTTTGAAGGGGATCTTCTCCGCAACAGGATATTTTTTCTTATGAGCATAGATGCCTCCCACAAGCATCAGGGCCAATCCTGTTAAAATTCCGGGAATGTACCCTGCCAGAAATAGGGCAGCAATGGAGGTGCCTCCGCTGGCCAGCGCATAAACGATCAGTACATTACTGGGAGGAATGGAAAGGCCTGTTGTAGCAGATGTGACATTAATGGCGGTTGAGTAACTTTTGTCGTAACCTTCCTTTTCCATGGGAGGGCCCATTATGGTTCCGATGGCAGAGGCTGAGGCAGCCGCAGAGCCGGAAATGGCCCCAAAGAGCATATTGGCTGTCACATTTACCATGGCAAGTCCTCCCGGAAGACGGCCTACAATGACTTTGGCAAATTCTATAAGCCGGATGGCTATTCCTCCCGAATTCATCAACTGTCCTGCCAGGATGAAAAAAGGTATGGCAAGTAAAGAGAAGCTTTCAAGACCGGTGGCCATTCTTTGTGCCATGGTCGAAAATGCAGGAAGCGTATCAAAACTGACAAGCATCGTCGCCATGGCTGACAAACCAATGCTATACGCAATGGGCATGCCTATCACCAGAAAAAATAAAAACGTAAATACAAGGACATAAATGCCCAACATACCAACTTCCATGATAAAATTATTTTAGTGTTTTATATTCTTTGTTTAATTGGATAATGTCATCAATGCTGTAATAGATCATCAGAATGCCGCTGATTGGAACGATCAAATAAACGAATCCTACCGGCAATTGCAGGGCAGAAGAAACCTGCCCCATGTTAAATCTGGTGTAAGCCAGCCAGCTTCCGCCTGTTACCATAATTGTTGCACTGAATATGATGATAAACAGGTTGATGAAAACCATAAGACGGTTCCTGGCAGGTGGGGTTAATTTGTCCGGAAGTATATCAATGGCCAGATGCTCGTTTTTCCCCTTTACATAAGCAGCTCCCGCCATGCCTACCCATATGAGCAGGAACACAGCCAGTTCATCGGTAAAAGAGCTTGGAGCACCGAATAAATAGCGACTGGCCACCTGCCAAACCACATCGATGACAAGTGTACTCATGATGACGACAAGAAATACCTCCAGTGTTTTGTCGACTTTTTTTCTGAAATTCATTAGTGTGATATTTTAAGTTTTTAGCTTAATGAAGTGTCTGATACATAATCTTTTCCCGAAAAGTTCCCGAGGTTTCGGGGCAGGCAGGGAGAGTTGTGAAAATCCTGCCATACGCGTTTCATGACTCGGCAATTTCGGGGTTGGTTTTATTGTATCTTGCTATTCTTCAGGATTTTCATCTCCATCTTCCGGGCGGATGGCTCTGATCCTTTCGATGAGGGCCGAGAGGGTTTCGTTGTCATCGTAGATGGTGTAAACCCCCTGAACGGCATCCCTGAATGGCTGCTTATCGGGCTCGATGATCTCTACACCCTCTTCTTCGAGGGAATCTAAAGCGTCCTGTTCAGACTTATTCCACTCTTCCCGTTGCACTTCTTTTGATTCTTCGACAGCCTGCATGAGCCATTCCTCTTCCTTGTCGGTGAGTTTCTGTTCTGCATGCGTACTCATTAAAAGAACGTCAGGAATCAGTGTATGCTCATTGAGCGTGTAGTAATTGCAAACTTCGTAGTGGTGGGATAAATAAAAGCTTGGGGGATTGTTTTCCGCCCCGTCAACGACTTTTCCCTGCAGAGCCGTATAGAGTTCGCCCCATGAAATGGGTGTTGGTGAACCTCCCATGGCTCTTACCATGGCAAAAGAGGTAATGCTGGGCATGACTCGTATCTTCAGACCTGACAGATCTTCTGGTTCATTGATTGGTTTCGAGGAATAAAAACTCCGGGCCCCGGCATCGTAAAAGCACAGACCAGTCAGCCACAGGGAATTTCCTTTGGAAAGGATCTCTTCTCCTATAGGACCATCCTGTACAGCAAATGCATGCTCTTTGTTCTTGAATAGATAGGGAAGACCAAACACTTTGTATTCTTCCACAAATCCTTCGAGAGCAGCAGCCGATACCTTTGTTATATCCAGACTTCCAAGTTGGAGAAGTTCAAGACTTTCGCGTTCGGAACCCAATACACCACCGGGATAAATATCAATGCGCAATTTCCCGTCTGAAAGTTCTTCTACCCGGTCGGCCATGACCTTCATGGCAATGTGTACCGAGTGCTTCCTGTCAAGAGAGTGTCCCAGCTTCAGGACTTTTACATCACTTTTTATGCCGCAGCCTCCCACTGCAAACAAGCTCATTATGAGCAGTGAAGCGGCAATGAGTTTGTTGATCTTTAGCGGATTTATCATATGGATGTTTTGTTTGGACGGAGAGGTTTGTATTGAAAAACCTGATTTTCTAAAAATGAGAAAAACTCTGCTTTAATTTGGTATGCTCTGTTGTTAAAATGGTTTCGGTGAGCCCTGAAAACTGACCCCGGCAGAGGTGTTCCGTCATATACCCCTGCCATGATCATATTTCAGTAATTCCGGGGACTGAAAGTCCTTCAATCACACATTGTAGGTGGCAGAGGCGGAACCACCGCCTCTGCCGGTCCAGTTGGTGTGGAAGAATTCCCCTCGGGGGTGGTCGATCCGTTCGTAAGTGTGCGCCCCGAAATAGTCGCGCTGTGCCTGTAACAGATTGGCAGGCAGACGATCATTTCTGTACCCGTCGTAATAGTTAAGGGCCGATGCAAAAGCAGGGGCCGGAATGCCGTTTTCTACGGTTTTGGCTACGACCCTGCGCCATCCGTCTTGTGTGTTTTCAATTACGTCTTTGAAGAACGGTGCGAGCAACAGGTTGGTCAGATCGGGATTGTCGTCAAAGGCTTCTTTGATTTTAGCAAGAAATACCGAGCGGATGATGCAACCACCACGCCACATGAGGGCTATTCCACCATAATTGAGGTTCCAGCCGTGTTCTTCTGCCGCGGCGGCCATAAGGGCGTATCCCTGGGCATAAGAAATAACTTTTGAGGCATATACGGCATCATGCAAGTCTTTCAGGAATGCCTTGCGATCACCTGTGAATTCAGGTTTGGGACCTGACAGAATTTTAGAGGCTGCCACCCGCTCTTCCTTAATGGCTGAGAGACAACGTGAGAAAACGGCTTCACCTATCAAAGTCAGCGGAATGCCAAGTTCCAGAGCAGATATGCCTGTCCATTTGCCGGTTCCTTTCTGCCCGGCTGTATCCAGTATTTTTTCGACCAAAGGTTCGCCGTCTTCATCTTTGTAAGCCAATATGTCGCGAGTAATCTCAATCAGATAGGAATCCAGCGGCCCTTTGTTCCATTCTTTAAAGACTTCGTGCATTTCGTCGGCCGACATGCCCAGCATTTCTTTCATAATGTGGTAGGCTTCATTGATGATCTGCATGTCGCCATATTCAATGCCGTTGTGCACCATTTTGACAAAGTGTCCGGCGCCTTTTTCACCTACCCAGTCGCAGCAA
>JAWOCV010000116.1:0-5854 GCA_046483585.1 Marinilabilia sp. | reverse complement strand
GACAGAAGCATGCCAAGCAGGCGCGGGCAATGAAAGACTAGGCCCCCCCCCCGACACATTTTGATCATGGAAAAGGGAGCCAACGTCGATCCAGGCATCCTGCAAGATCTGGTCAGAACCAGAATGCCTTTTGGAAATTACAAAGGCCGGTTTATTAGCGAGATTCCCGAGTTTTACCTCGTATGGATGAGCCAAAAAGGCTTTCCCGGAGGAAAACTCGGGATGCTCCTGGGTACAATGTATGAGATCAGGTTGAACGGACTGGAGTATTTGTTGAAACCATTAAGATAGGGCCTGCTGAAAAACAGTTAAATATTTAATAGTGAGTAATTTAATATATATTTTTTCATTTAAAGTGCAAGGTTTTTTAAGCTAATCATAAAATAAGTCTGCACTTGAGAAGGTAAATTATCAACAACTTACTGGTCAAAAGTATGTTTTATGCTTGAATGGATTTTACTGGTTAAAAGGCGGGCGGGCCCGTCCGTTTTCCGGGCCTGCCTGGCGGGTTATGAAAAATAAAGCTTGATGTTCAAACGAATATTTGCTCATATAACAGGTTTCAAATATGAAAAACGGCAGACAGGCCGGCGGTTGGCGAGAAGGCTTAATGGGCGACTTCAAGGCCTTGCGGGCCAGCCGGAAATTAAGCCTGATGCGGGCTGATAGGTTTAAACGGACTAGTCCCGATATAGGTTTTGTAAAGTTTTTGTGAAAAAACTCACAAAAACCATAATCGGGATTTGTTTCTTTTTGGGGCAATGCCAAAAAGAAAATCAAAAAAACAAAAATTGGTCTGCTGACTTTTTCAGCAGAGCCTAAGATAAGAAGGGGGTTGAAACCGGAAATTGAGCCCGGCAACGAAACGCCATTGGTGAACAGGTTCTGAGTTCAGAACGTATCTTGTGATAATTGATAAATGACCGATATCAATGGAAGTTTGTGAAGTTCCAATTCACCTCCACCTTCAAATTTCACCTCCGGCGATTTCTTTTTTCAGGGTGGGATAAGGGTTTTTCCCATTCATGGTGTCTATATATTGAAAAGGGTAAAAGAAAAACCATCAACGGTATTATTCAGATCAATCTTTAAAAAAAATTGATCAATTTTTACCCCTTAACCTGATTTATAGTCAACCGATAAAAAAAACACCATGAAAACAAGAAATTTTCTGACCGGAAAAATCCTGTACGTCCTGTTCATCCTTTTGGCCATGAACTTTCAATACGTTCAGGTAAGTGCAGCCAATGAAGACGACAACGCCCAACAAAATGATTCTGACAGCCATGTTGTGATAAAAGGCGCCGTTGAAAGCGGGGATTCAGGCGATCCTCTGCAGTTCGCCACCATTGCAATTAAAGGAAAGAACATCGCCACGGTAAGCAATTCCGACGGTGATTTTTCACTCAAAGTTCCCAGAAGCGACCTCGATGAAGAAATAAACATCTCATACATCGGTTACGAGAAGAAAACTTTACCGGTGTCGGAATTTAGAAACGGCCGTAAGACCGTCGTCCTTGACATGACAACAGTTCCCCTTGTGGAAGTTTCAGTATTTCCCTCCGATCCAAACCGGCTGATAAGAGCAGTGATGAGTAATCGTGATGAGAATTATCTGGAAGATGCCACCAAAATGACCGCGTTTTACAGGGAAACCATAAAAAAAGGCTGGTCACACGTGTCATTATCAGAAGCTGTCGTAGAAGTTTACAAGCATCCATATGACAATTCACGGGAAGATCGGGTAAAGTTGCTTGCAGGAAGAAAGAGCACCGATTACGATAAAATTGATACTCTGGCTTTCAAGCTGCAGGGAGGTCCCTACGCTACTACCATGCTGGACATCATGAAAGATCCTTACCTGCTTTTCGATCATGAGATGATTGATTATTACAACTTCAAAATCAGCAATATTACACGAATTGACGATCGCACCATTTACGAACTCAGTTTTGAACAAAAGCCTCATGTAAATATTCCACTTTTCCACGGGAAACTTTTTGTAGACATGGAAAACATGGCTGTTGTTCGCTCTATTTTCAACATGAACACCGACGATCGCGATGAGGTCTCCCGCATGTTCATCAAGAAAAAACCCTTTGGTGCAAAGGCTTTTCCTACCGAAATATCCTACATGGTCAACTACAGACAGGCCGAGAACGGAAAATGGTATTTTGGTTACTCACGGGGAGAACTCTCTTTCCGCGTCAAATGGAAGAAAAAACTCTTCAATTCTAATTACCACACTACCCTTGAAATGGCTGTGACCGACTGGGAAAAAACCGATGATAAACCTTTCAGAGGCTCAGACCGCCTGAGCATGAACGCAGTGATGGAAGATGAAGTGACCGGATTTTTCGATCCCGACTTTTGGGGAGACTATAATGTAATTGAACCTGAACAACCTATAGAAGCGGCCATAGAAAAAATCCAAAAAAGACTGGAGCAAATGGAGAGCGATTGATGCAGAACAACACCGGAATTTCATGCACCACAACTAATTGAAAAAAAGCCGCCCCGGAATATCGTTATTCCGTTGAGCGGCTTTTCTTTTCAGTTTTTTCAATACTGCATGATGAAAAAAACAAAATTCTCCCCTCCGAAACCTTGCAGTCACAGAAAAGTATAATTCGACACCGACTTACCAATTAAGTATCTTCATCATCCAAGGGATCATGATCCCAGTCAGGATCAAGATCATCATCCAAATCCGGATCAAACTCTTCCTCCGCTTCTTCAAATGCACCGGGATCAAAGTCATATCCCGCAAGATCATCATCACTCCATTCAAAATCATCTTCTTCTCCAAAAGGATCGGGACTTTCCAAAAAATCCGGGTCATCGTATCTGAAAGCAACTGGATCAACTTTTAAAATATTTTTCCCCATGATTTAAGAGATATAAATTTGTTGAGGTAAATTTATACAAAGGATCCAAAAAAGAAACAAATGAAAGTCATTTTTTCACAAAAAATTTATTCCTTCTTTTCTCCTTCGCCCGGCCATACCAACTCCTCTTCCTCTTCGTCCCAATAAGGGCCCCATTGAATCTCTGTCAGTATGCCGTCATCAAACCACAGGTTCAGACTAACATCCAAAAGTGTGGCAATCTGTTGGCTTTTTTCTTCGTCATCCGAAAGTTCTTCAATGGAAACATCGCCCAAATCCATCATTTCGATTTGTTCCATCACCTCCTGCTGGCTAAGACCGATCAGGTCAATGCCTTCGAAAGTATAATCCCCGGAACTAACAGCTAAAGAGGTAAGCCGCCAATCTTCCATTTTATCAAAAGATGCCGACAATTCGACTTCATCGTAATGCCAGGCTTCAGAAAGATCCTCAGGCATTTCTTCATTCTCGATGGTTTCAATTTCGTCGGGCTCACCCATTAATTCCAGAAAAGCCTCCCTGTCCATTCCAAAATGAAGCTTGCCAAGTCCTTTACCCAATTCTATGTTTTTCATATCATCCTGTTTTTTGATCCATAATTTGATTTATCAAATGTAACGAATATAACACACCTACGCAGCTTTCGGTTCTCTTTTTTCTATTTGAACCACCACACATCAACCCAAACCCACAAGAACATTCAACCCAAACCCTTACCGGGAAAAAGCAACCTTTCAAAAATCTCTTTTTTCATCCTCTACCCCTTTAAAAATAGGGGGTATAAAAATTTTTTCGTGTTTTTATAAATTTTACCCCTTATTTTTTAGGGGGTGCATATATTTTTATTGTATATTTGCACACGAGACCTATAAAAAATAGGGGGGCACCTAGAATTTTATTCTTTTTTCGAGAACCACCCCCTTTGCAAGAGAGGGTCTTTAATAATCATTCATTAATCACTCTTTAAAAAATGACCACTATGAGAAACTTTGGAAAACTTTTTTTGGGATTAATCCTGGCAGGCCTGATGGCCGGAAGCCTCAAAACATCCGCACAAACCCAAATTGAGGCAGGTGCCGACCTTATGAGCCGCTATGTTTGGCGGGGAACCGACTTCGGGGGCTCACCGAGCATACAACCTTACATTGAAATGAGTGCCGGTGATTTTGTACTGGGGGCATGGGGGGCTTATACTACCAATCTTCCCGGGGCACAGGAAGCCGACCTGTATACTGGATACACCCTGGGGGATGTTTTTTCACTAACCCTTACCGATTACTACTTTCCCGAGGATGATATGTCGGATGATTATTTCGACTTTGACAACAGTCACTCCCTCGAAGTAAGCGGTGAACTGGCTTTTGAAAAGTTTAGTATTATGGCAGGAAAATTCTTTGCAGGAGCCGATGATCAATCACTCTACTTCGAAGCCGGTTACGATTTCGGGAGTTTCAATGCCTTTGCAGGAGCCGGCGACAATGCCTACACCACCGATGGGGACTTTGGTGTGGTCAACGTGGGCATCGGTACCGGCAAAGACATTCAAATCACGGATCATTTCACCCTCCCTATGTCGGCATCACTCATTTTGAATCCGGAAAGTGAAACGCTTTTTCTGGTCGCTGGTGTCTCTTTCTGAACCGGCAATTACTCAGAAATAGCATTTAATATCCAGTCATAAAACTCAATAGATCGTTAGATTTTAAGATCCAATTTAATTCTTATACTACTGATATTCTGTGTTTTAACACAATTGTCTTTTCAGGCATAAAACAGTTGAATAATACTTACAAAATCTTAACGGAGTATTGAAACCTAAAAATAAACCAAAATGAAAAAGATTGAAGCCATCATACGCAAAACCAAGTTCGATGATGTAAAAGAAGCCCTGAGCAACGTGGGGATTGGTTTCTTCTCTTACTGGGAAGTTCGCGGAATCGGAAAATCCCGGCAAGAAAGGGCGTTTCGCGGTATTGTTTACGACACCAGTGCAATCGAACGGATCAAGATGTCAATCGTCGTTCGCGACAAGAACGTAAAAAGCACGATCAATGCGATCATGGAATCCGGCAGAACGGGCGACACCGGCGACGGAAAGATATTCGTGATCGATGTGGAAGAATCCTATCGCATCCGCACCGGAGAAACAGGAGATGAATCTCTTTACATCAAAGGAGAAGAGGAGTAAGGAACTCTGATCAGGTGAAATTTATTTAAAGACACAATGTTATGGAAGAATTGACAAAACAAGTATCCGAGATAGCTGTCTCTTTAGACACATTATGGGTTTTAATTGCGGCTGCGATGGTCATGTTCATGCAGCCAGGATTTGCCATGGTTGAATCGGGATTCACCAGAGCAAAAAACACCGCCAATATCCTGATGAAGAACGTCCTTGACTTTTCGGTCGGCTCTCTCATCTTCTGGCTGGTAGGATTCAGCATTATGTTCGGCACCGACCTGGGTGGTTTCATCGGACAGCCCGATCTCTTCTTTTCGGGAAACTACGGCAACGATGTAGATTATGCCATGCTGATATTCCAGACCGTTTTTGCCGCCACAGCAGCCACCATTGTTTCTGGAGCCGTTGCGGAACGGACAGAATTTTCAGGCTACGTGATCGCCAGTTTCTTTATTACAGCACTGATCTATCCCATTTCAGGTCACTGGGTATGGGGTGGCGGATGGCTCAGCGAACTGGGTTTCCACGACTTTGCCGGATCAACGGTTGTTCATTCAGTGGGCGGATGGCTAGGGCTGGTAGGAGCCGCCACCGTAGGTCCGCGTTTGGGCAAGTACAATGGGAAACGTAAAGCCATCCCTGGACACAGTCTCACCATCGGCGCCCTGGGTGTCTTCATTCTCTGGTTCGGTTGGTTCGGGTTCAATCCCGGTTCACAATTGGCTGCCAGCGGGCTTGATAACATCTCTGCTGTGGCTTCCATCTTCGTGACCACCAACCTGGC
>JAWOCV010000111.1:0-6205 GCA_046483585.1 Marinilabilia sp. | reverse complement strand
GCCGGACTTATACTTTAATGATCCAGGATGTGGATATTGACGGAGACGGAGAGTATGAAACCTATTCGGCTTCTTCGGATATGCCTCCTGTTTCTCCGCCCGATTCGATAGATATGGTTTACGACGACAACTGGGAGATATGGAAGGTTCTTCTGTATGCTTCGGATAACCCCGATAGAAAGGATTTTTATATGTTTCGAATTTTTAAAAATGGTGTTTTGATCTCGGATAATATTTCTGAATACAGTGTGATAAGCGATAAATTCTTCGATGGAAACCGGGCCAACGGGGTTTGGGTGCAATCTCTGGATGCCAGTGGAAGCAAGGAACAGATCGAGGCCGGAGACATCATTACGCTTCAGATGTGCGGAATCACCGAAGAATATTTTGAATTCATTGAAGGTGTGCAACGCGAAAACCGGAAACAGTATCCGCTTTTCAGTGGGCCGCCGGCCAATGCACCGGGAAATGTAAGCAATGACGCATTGGGGTTTTTTACAGCCTTTTCAGCAGCATACGCTTCATATGAGGTGGATGAAAAATTATTGCAACAGAAGAATGCATTGCGCGAATAGACCGGCACTGCTTAGGTTTGACTTTAAGAAGGGATACTCCCTAATGCAATGATGTTCCAATAATATTGAAAAACTCATCCCTTGTGGCCATGTTCTTAAGGAAGGCTCCTGTAAAATCTGAAGTGGTGGTTACAGAGTGTTGTTTTTGAACGCCGCGCATTTGCATACACATGTGCTGGGCTTCGATTACAACGGCAACCCCCAGCGGGTTCAGTGTTTTGTGAATACACTCCTTGATCTGGGTGGTAAGCCGTTCCTGTACCTGAAGGCGCCTGGCATAAGCTTCCACTACCCTGGCAATTTTGCTCAGGCCGGTGATGTGATGGCGCGGGATATAAGCCACATGCGCTTTGCCGAAAAAAGGCAACATGTGATGTTCGCACATACTGTAGAGCTCGATGTCTTTGACGATGACCATCTGTTGGTAGTCTTCGCGAAACATAGCAGAGCTGATGATGTCTTCCGGGTCCATATTGTATCCCTGGGTCAGGAATTGCATGGCTTTGGCAACTCTTAAAGGTGTTTTTTCAAGTCCTTCGCGAGAGCCGTCTTCTCCAAGCAGTTCCAGTATTTTGGAATAATGGGAGCTGAGAGCATCCGTTTTTTTATCGTCATATGACTCTATCTTGGCATAGCCGCTGTCGCCGTTGAGTGTGACCTTCATGTCTGTTTGTTTTATTGTGGTGTAAAAGACAAAAGTACAAAAGGGTATTGAAAAATGGGTAAAAACAGAGGTTGATTTTGTGGTTTTAAGAATCCGCCGTCATAGTCAGGGTTTCACTTCAGGTGAAGGCCTGACTGGTCTGCCATTCGAAGAGCATCTTTGAAAGATTCCGCTGATTTTACTCCCTTCCCGCCCTGGTTGGGATTTTACGTCCGGGAAAAGCCCTGACTAAAACATTCATCTATGAGGTCAGCACTGCCCTGTATATGCCTCCCGGTTTGCTTTTTACCAGACCTTTAAACTCCAACTCCAGTAAAGTGGCCGATAATTTGCTGACCGGGATGCTGCATTTCAGGCTTAAAACATTGAGGTTCATCTCTTTTTCCTTGATAAGGTTCTCCATGATGGTTTGTTGCTCTTCATTATCGATGGTGGCGAAGAGGTTTCCCTGCACCGTCTCAGGTTTTTTGCTGCCGGTTTCCCACCCGAGGGCATATTCCAGGTCTTCAACTGATTCGATGAGCGCCGCAATGTTCGATTTGATGAGTTGGTTGCATCCGGCGGAGAATTGATCACCGGGCCGTCCCGGGAATGCCAGTACGTCACGGTTGTAATCGCGTCCCAGTTCGGCTGTGATAAGCGCACCTCCTTTCCGGGCCGATTGTACTACGACGACTGCGTCTGACAGGCCGGCAATGATGCGGTTACGCTGGACGAAGTTGTGCCTGTCGGGTTTTGTTCCGCTTATGAATTCGGTCATCAGAGCCCCTTCTTTGACAATTTCGCGGGCGGTATTCCGGTGAAGTGAGGGATAAATGCGATTGAGTCCGTGACCAAGCACGCCTATGGTGGGCAGGTTGTTCCTTACCGCCGTTTGATGGGCGGTTATGTCCACGCCATAGGCCAGTCCGCTGACGATCACTGTGCCCGGATGCCGCAGGGCCAGGTCGGAGACCAGTTTTTCGCACAACTCCTTTCCCAAATCGGTGGGGGTACGTGTCCCGACCACGGCGATGGTTTGGGGGGCGTCATAACAAGCCTGGCCATGGGTGTAGATCATGAGAGGAGCGTCTTCACAATAGGAGAGCCGTCCCGGGTATTGGGGATCTGAGAAAAACACCGGCCTGATGTTGTGCTTTTCGATGAATTGACATTCCCGGTCGGCCTTTTTTAGCAAAGCCGTGCGGTCGATGTTTCTGAGAAGTTGTTCCAGAGATGCCCCTATGCCTGGGACATTGGCTAATGTTGGCACTTTTTCTTCAAACAGGGCCGATTCGGATCCCAGATAAGCAATGAGATTCCGGGCCAACTTGGGACCGATTCCTTTGATAAGACTCAGGGCAATTCGGTATTGTAACTTGTTTTCTGACACGATTCCAGGGGTTGGGATTTTGTTAACAACAGTCCGTTGAAATTTTTTAAGTGTCTGTTATTCAATTGTTTAAATACAAGGAAATATTTATATTAAAACACAAATTATCAACAACATACGAATCATCTTAGATCTTAAATCTAAAAAACTAACGATCTAATGTGGTAAGGCAAATATAAAGAAAAAAATGGATCGGTTGGTTTGGAATTCAGATGCTGTGGGTTGAGACTATTAAACGCATTACCAACTCATGAACAGATCACTCCAGCACCCACGATACACCCGTTGTGATCATCCCGGGATTGCCTTTGCCGACCTCGGCAAGCATACAGAAACGATCGGTTAAGAAGTACCGTACACCGAAAATGGGGCGGAGTTTCAATGATGTATCAGAACTCTGGTTGTTGGTGAAAGTTTCATCTTCGGGTTGCCATACATGATCTTCTTTTGTTTTTTCGATAGCTATACTGGCCGTAGCGGAGACGTAGAGGTCGAAATCCCCCAGGAAGATGCTGTGATTGCTGAGTTGCTCTATCCAGTGAGCATAGTGGATGGAAGCCACCACTCCTGTGGTGTAGGTGCGATAACGCATGACATTATCGGGAATGGTATCGTTGGTGAATTTATCTCCATGATAGCCAATGAAACCGCCGGCACTAAAGAAATCATTCAATCCTTTTTCGGCGAAAACAGAGAGAGGAGGGATCTTGCTTATGGAGTAATCCGACCACCTTTTCTGGTCAGAATAATCGGCAAACGATAATTTGGGACTGACCGTCCATGTACCCGCGCGATATTGTCCGTAAGAATAGGTGCCTGCCAGCAGCCAAAGGCACAGGCCAAAAAAGATGTATTTGGTCATTGTAAAAAAATGGTGTTGATGATTTAATATGCCCGGGGTCTCTTTATTACCTGATCAAATATTGAACCCAAAGTCAACTCAGAACTCCGCACTTCACTCTCAGACTCAGACCTACCGGTTTTCCAGCTTTTTCAAAAACTCACTGATCTCCTTCCGGCCCTTTTCCCCGAAGGCAGAGAGACCGATGGCCGGATATTTGGCAATGCCACCCTGCATTTTTTGATAGAGCACGAGCCAGGAAGTGAGACCGGCTGTGCCGTGTTTTATTTCGTGATGGTGGAATTGCTGAAGGGGTACTTTGAATGCTTTGAATTGACGTCCTACCGGGAACAGGTTGTAATATTTGATCATCAGGTTTTTATTGTTTTCTACTTCTGCCTGGATATAATAATATCCGCCGAGATAAAAGAACAAGGCAATGATTCCGATGATACCTGCAAGAACGAGCCGGCCCCAAAGGGGAGATTCGAACATCTCAAAAAAAGAGAGGGCAAAAATGATGACCAGCCCCACCCATACACCTGAGAAAATGAGTAAAGCCCGGTACGATTGCTTTTGATTGGAGACCATGATAAGGATTCTGTTGTTTTTTTCTCTTTACGGTAAACAAAGATAAAAGTTTATACTCAATAAAAAATCTTATTTTTGCAGGGATTTTCTAACATATTGCCATATGCAATCTTTGCCAGCAAAATCGGCTTCTGTCGCTATCAGCGCCGATCCTTCCACCGATCTGAAACAGATTATCGACAGGCTTGGTCCGGATAAAGTATTCCTGCTTACAGATGAGAATACTTACCGGCATTGTTTGCCTTTGATATCGGGTGTCCCGCAGGTTTCTGAAGACCGGACCTTTTCGCTTCACGCGGGTGATGATTTCAAAGGTGTAGAGGCCCTCTCTTCAGTTTGGAAGTTCTTGTCAGACGGTGGGGCCTCCCGGCATTCCCTTCTCATCAATCTGGGGGGTGGGATGCCATCCGATCTTGGCGGTTTTGCCGCAGCCACTTTCAAACGTGGAATCCCTTTTGTAAATTTGCCCACAACGTTGCTGGCGATGGTGGATGCCTCGGTTGGTGGGAAGACCGGTATTAATTTTAATGGCTTTAAAAATGAGATTGGTGCTTTCTGTCTGGCCGAAATTGTGTTGATCCATACGCCGTTTTTAGATACGCTTGACCGGGCCAACCTGTTGGCCGGGTATGCCGAGATGATCAAACACGCCCTTATTGACAGCCCGGAAACGCTCGAAAAACTGCTTCCCATTCACCCGTTGGATCTTACCGCCGGTAAACTGGCCGATCTGGTGGCCGATTCGGTGCTTGTGAAAGACCGCTATGTGGCGGAAGACCCCCGCGAAAGCGGCATTCGAAAAGCCCTTAACCTTGGACATACCATTGGTCACGCCTTTGAGAGTCTGGCCATGAAAAAGGGGCATCCTGTTCTGCACGGCTATGCTGTGGCCTGGGGAATTGCTGCCGAACTGGAACTGTCTGTTAAGAAGCAGGGATTTCCAAAAGAAATTAGCGAACGGGTTAAAGCATACATCAGGGAATTGTATGGAGATCATGGATTTACATCCGATGACTTTGAATCCCTCTATGATATGATGAAGCACGATAAAAAGAACCGGGGCGACCGCATCAATTTCACCCTCCTGAGTGATGTGGGCAAGCCTGAGATTGATGTGGATTGTAGTTGGGAAGAGGTAAGAAGGACTTGTTGTTAGTTGCTGGGTGCTGGGTGCTGGTTGCTAGTTGCTTGTTGCTAGTTGGTTAATTTGTTAATTGGTTAATTCGTTAATTGGTCAATTTGTTAATTTGTGTTTGGAGGTTATGCTATGTCTCTTTTGACCAGTGATTCGGGAGGTAGTGATAACACTCCCCCTTAACAACCATCAACCAACCTCAGCACAACGGTGATCAACCAGCACCCAGCAACCAGCACCCAGCAACCAGCACCCAGCACCCAGCAACCAGCAACAAGCACCCAGCAAAATGGAAACACAAAAAATAATCCCTCCAAAATGCCCCACTCCGGCAACCATCCACCTGCCGGCGTCCAAGAGCATCAGCAACCGCTTGTTGATTCTGAATGCCTTGTCGTACAGTCCGTATCCGGTGAAAAACCTGTCGGATAGCGATGATACCCGTGTGCTTGCCAAGGCGCTTCATTCCAATTCCAATGTATTTGACGTGGGAGCGGCGGGGACATCCATGCGGTTTCTGACGGCATTTCTGTCGCATATTGTAGGAGAGTGGACCATTACCGGGAGTGAGCGGATGAAGGAGCGGCCCATTAGCGTATTGGTGGATGCGTTGCGAGAGATAGGAGCAAAAATTGAATACACAGAAAAAGAAGGTTACCCGCCACTGCGCATCTTTGGCAGCGCTTTACAGGGCAAAACCCTCGAGTTGCCGGGTGATGTCAGCAGCCAATACATTTCGGCTTTGCTGATGATTGCCCCCATTGTTTCTGACGGTCTGACTCTGAAGCTGACCGGTAACATCACGTCGCGTCCTTATATTCAGCTTACCCTGAAATTGATGGAGCAATATGGCGTGAAATCGACCTGGCGTGGGGATGAGATCCATGTCCCGGAACAACCGATGAAACCGCGTGAGATGAAGGTGGAAGCCGACTGGAGCGCCGCTTCCTACTGGTTCCAGATGGTGGCCCTGGGAGGAGAGAACACCCAAATGACCCTTCAGGGGCTTGATCGTTACAGCCTCCAG
>JAWOCV010000107.1:0-6315 GCA_046483585.1 Marinilabilia sp. | reverse complement strand
TGAGGGTTTCACCCGGAGTGAAGCCCTCACTCTTAAAAAAGTTATATGTTCCAAACAGTGTGGATCAATGTTTCCATAGTGTATGGAAAAGCAGGCCCAGGGTGTATGGAAAGGTAGCCCCGGAATGTTTGGAACGACAGGGTCAGATTTTTTTGATATTCGGAATCATTATTGTCCGGGGAATTTATGTAAACAGTGGTAGATTGCTTCACTTCGTTCGCAATGACATCGTTAATCAGGAGATAGAGTGATGGGATCAGAATTTCACTCAAAAATTCCTTACAAAACAATCTAAACCTTAATAAAAATGCGATTCCGGTAAAGAATATACCCGATCACCCAGAAAAAGACAATGTGTGCAATGGCATACAATAAAGACCCATTCATATTTCCGGCCACAGGCACAAAAATATTTTGATACAACCAGGTACTTCCGGCCACGAGTTCACCATCAGCACCAGGGATCTTTATCAACTGACTAAGGATTCTTGCCCAAACTCCGGAAAGAGCATAAATAAAAAGGGGATTCATACCAAAGACCACAAAAAATGAGGTCCACTTCTTATATCCCTTGATATCAATAACATAAATAAGCAAGGCCAAAAATATTAAAGCCAGTCCCCCGGTATAAAGCACATAAGAACTGGTCCACAACGGTTTGTTGATCGGGAACAAAATACCCCATCCCCAACCGATCAAGGCGGCCACAACACCATATACGGTGAGTTGTTTGGGAACCAAATGCTTTTCTGAATTGCGTATCATATCACCTGCCAGATATCCAATCAAAACGGTAACAATTGCGGGGAGTGTACTCAACAACCCTTCCGGATCAAAAGGAATACCAAAACCTGTATACAAGTGCGACTCTCCCAGAATAGCCTTATCAAAAGCCAGGGTGGCATTTCCTTCCAGACTATAAGGCTCGGGACCTCCGAACCAATAGAGCAATCCCCAATAAAGGAACAAAATAGCCAGACCCACCAGTGGAAGCCATTTGCGCGACAGAGATAAAACAATAAGCGAAGCAAACCCATAAGCAAGGGCAATCCGCTGAAGGACCCCCATTATCCGCAACGAGCTATAGTCAGTCGTCCACTGGGGGAAAGAATTCAAAAACAATCCGATCACAAAAATGAGAATGGTTCGCCGGACAAGTCTTGTCAGTGACGATTTATTAAGGGTGTTTCCATATTTCAGAAAAGAGAAAAACATGGAAACCCCGACCACAAACAGAAAGAAAGGAAATACCAAATCGGTCGGGGTACATCCGTGCCACTCGGCATGACGCAGAGGTGCATAAACATATTGCCAACTCCCGGGGGTGTTGACAACGATCATCAGGGCAATGGTCAGTCCCCGCATCACATCGAGGGCCAGATATCTTTCAGATTTTTTCATGATTGAGATGGTTTATTCGAAAAAATTAACAACCCTAAAAATACCAATAATCCGTTAAGGAGCAACATTTCAAACCCAAATTGGTAGCCCCCCAGCAATCTTTCGGAATTCACATCAATGATATAACAAAGAATTGGGGACAAAACACTGATGTAGGGGACCATCCGGTCACGGGTACCCCGCCGGGTAAGAATACCAAAAGCAAACAAGCCAAGCAATGGTCCGTAGGTATAACCCGCGGCAGTGAAGACCGAATTGACAACGCTTTCATCATTAATGATCCGGAAAATAACGATTACAAGGAACATGATAAAAGAGAAGGTCAGGTGAACTTTAATTCTCGTTGGTGTGGTAGATTTTGCTTTGGGATCTACTTTCAGAAAATCTATACAAAAAGCCGTAGTAAGCGCAGTTAAAGCTGAATCGGCACTGGAATAAGCCGCGGCTGTAATGCCCAGAAGAAAGAAAACGCCAACAACAGTACCGAAATACTTAATGGCCAGGAGTGGGAACACATCATCGGTCCGTTCAGGCATCTGAATACCCATTTCAGCCGCATAATGATAGAGCATAACACCCAGTCCCAGGAAAAGAAGGTTGGTCAGCACAAAAGAAAAACTGAACCAAAAGAGGTTCTTCTGTGCTTCATGCTGATTCTTACACGTCAGATTCTTCTGCATCATATTCTGGTCCAGCCCCGTCATCACAATGGTAATGCCGATTCCGGCAATAAACTGTTTAAAGAAATTGGTTCCGGAGCGCCAGTCCCAGTCGAATATCTCGCTTTGCGGATGTTGCCTGATGGTCTGAATCATTTCTCCAAAACCCATATCAAGGTGTTGCAAAATCACGATCACGGTAATCACTACCGACAGGAGAATAAAAAACGTTTGCAAAGTATCTGTCCACACCACGGTCTTAATCCCGGCTTTAAAGGTATAAAGCCAGATGAGCGTAATCGTGGCCAACACGGTAACCCAGAAAGGAACGCCGATGGCATCGAAGAAAGAGATTTGCAAAACACCCGCCACCAGGTACAGCCGAAAAGAAGCCCCAATGGTCTGCGACAGAAGAAAGAAAAAAGAACCCGTTTTATATGAGCTCAGTCCAAATCGCTGATCGAGATAGGTGTATATGGAAACCAGATTCCGCTTGTAATATAACGGCAGTAACACCAGCGCAATCACCCAGTAACCCACAAAATTCCCGAGAATAAACTGGAAGTAACTCCAGCCACTGTTGGCCACTTCACCCGGAACGGAAATAAAGGTGACACCCGAAATGGTGGCACCAATCATCCCGAAAGCCACCAAATACCATGGCGACTTCCGGTTTCCTGTGAAAAAGGTTTCGGTATTGGCATCTCTGGACGAGAACCAGGATATCAGAAAAAGGGCGCTAAAAAATCCAAGTATAACAATTAAAACAAGGGTTGTACTCATTGCTGGTCACCTTTCGGTATAAAATATTCACATACTGATTCCAAATTGGTGGGGCTGAGGGCCGAAATGGCATAATAATATTTCTCCGGTTTGGTTTTCCGGTCAATTTCATAAGTGACGCGGGTCTTACCGGTCACATCCACAATATATTCCGGATTTTCGGTGGTGATCCGTTTTCCTTTTTTGAACTTGTAAATGACAAATATATTATTATTCTTTCCGTGTTCCCATTCCAGTTGAATGGAATCCCCCTTCACTTCCATATTAAGGTTTTCGGGGGGCTCAGCGGTGATTTGATCCACCCTCGGATTGACAGGGGGAAGGGCTTCGTATCGATAAAGCCGGCGCTGCATTTTTTGTTTCAGGCGCCGGGGGTTGTTGCGCATGCTTTTGGCACTGAAATACATGCTCCCGTCGATATTGGGATAAGTCCTGTTCAGTTTCAGCTGCTTTATGATCTGACGCGATGAGCGCCATTCCCGGTCATTAGATTCACGATCGATCCGGTAAAAAGCCTGTCCGATATACAACCGGCATCCCAGGGCATTGCGGCTCCACCAATCGGCAATGATTTCATAATCGGCTACTTCTTTGCCAATGTGCCAGTAAATCTGGGGTGTAATATAATCGATCCATCCTTCTTCCTGCCAGTAGAGAATATTGGCGAAAAGATCATCGTAATTGGTCTGTCCCGCCTGAGTGTCGGAGCCCCGGGGATCATCCACGCGATTGCGCCATACACCGAAAGGACTGATACCAAAAGCAACCTGAGGGCTAACTGCCTGAATGGTATCATGCAATTGCTTAATAATCAGGTCAACATTATCCCGGCGCCAGTCATCTTTCTCGTCATCTGAAAACCCGCGGGGATATTCTTCAAAGGCTTCCTGATCGGGGAATTCTTCTCCCTGAATGCGATAGGGATAAAAATAATCGTCGAAATGGAGGGCATCCACATCATAACGCTTTAAAACATCTCCGACAACAGTGGCTACATGGTCTCTTGTTTCGGGCAAACCAGGATTGAAATACCGTGCTTTCCCATAATCCACAAACCATTCTGGATGCTTATTGACCGGATGCTCCTGAGAAACAGAAGCTTTAGCCGTGTCGGTAACAGCCCTGTAAGGATTGAGCCATACATGGATCTCAAGGCCACGTTTCCGGCCCTCTTCAATTACGAATTCAAGCGGATCATAATACGGATCGGGCGCTTCACCCTGTTCACCTGACAACCACTCCGACCACGGCTCAAGTTCAGACTGAAAAAAAGCATCCGTGGAAGGCCGGATCTGGAAAACAACGGAATTCATCTTAAATTCTTTGGCCAGATCAAGCAATTCGATCATCTCCTCTTTCTGCATATCCGTAGAAAGCCCGGATTCGGAAGGCCAGTCGATATTGGCTACAGAGGCTATCCAGACAGCACGCATTTCACGCTTGGGATAGGTCCAGTTCCACCACCAGGCCTGGGTTTCGAAACTCATGAAAGCCAACAGGGCTAATACAATTAAACGCGTCTTCATATCTATTTTTTTTTAAGGCAACTGCCGGCAATCATCTTTCAGGTTGCCCGCGGTTGCCGGAATCAAAACTAAGAATTCTTCTCTTTTCTCACCCCAAAGGCAGGATCTATCTTGAGATAATTCAGGAGGATAAACCCAGGGATGGTACACAATACCACCCAGATAAAGAAGTTCTGGTAGCCGACAATCTCCTGTATCCATCCAGAAATCATACCCGGTATCATCATACCAAGCGCCATCAGGCCGGTACAGATGGCATAATGCGCAGTCTTGTGCTGGCCTTCCGAAAAGTAAATCATATAAAGCATATAGGCAGTAAACCCAAACCCATAGCCGAACTGTTCAAGAGCGACTGTCCCGGAAATGAGCCACATGCTCTGAGGTGTGGCATAAGAGAGAAACACAAAAACAACATTGGGAATATTCATGGCCAAAGCCATCGGCCACAACCAATATTTCAGACCTTTTCTGGAGGCCACAATGCCACCCAGAATACCTCCCAATGTAAGCGACAGAATGCCAAATGTTCCATAGATCAACCCAACATCTCCGGTGGTTAATCCAAGACCTCCGATCTCTCGTGCATCCAGCATAAACGGAGAAGCCAGTTTCACAATCTGAGACTCCCCAAGCCGGAATAACAACAGAAAGGCAAGAGCCGGACCAAGATTTTCTTTCTGAAAGAAGGTCTTGAATGTTTTAAGAAACTCTGTGAAAAGATTTTCCCCTTCACCCTGAACAGTGGCCTTATCTGATGCAGGCTTTGGTAACAAAATACGGTGATAAATAAAAAAGAGGAAAAACAAGCTGGCCAGGATCATAAAAGTAATGCTCCAGGCCAGAGGAATATTCCCCGACCGCCCTTCATAATGCGCCACGGACTGATCTTCAAGTTTCGGATCAAGCTGTATCACAATCCAGGCTGTCTCATCGCTGTTGGCAGCCGTAAATTCGATCCGCTCACCTTCAATAAGCTCAATGCTCTCATCTCCGCGTCTGATCCCCGTGTTGAGAACGACTTCATCATCCTCTTCGGGTGTGTGTGCAAGTCTGACACCAACCAGCCCAATGTTTCCGGGCTCAATATCGCCATCATCAAGCTCTTCTGTTCCAAACCAGGATTTGAGTTTGTCGCCAAGAGGCCCGGAAACATAAGTGCCGAACCAGGACTCATCTGCCGTCTCTTCTTCAACCTCAGGAACAACAAAACCGTTCTGGAGATTATGATTGGCGGCCCATTGTTTCATGCTGTCAATGGTCTCCGGCGAAGCTTTTTCAACAGGAATTTCCAGATTTTCCTCCGTGAGAATAAAATTCTCGTCCTCATCGGCCTCACCTTCAAATTCAGGAACAGTGATTTCAGATGGCATATCCGGACGGGCTGTTACATTGAACTCAATCGGTTCCATCCCTGTATAAGTCTCAAAAAAACCGGCCAGAATGATCAGCAATCCCTGCCCGGTGATCATGGCCACCCGGTAAAACGTACTCCGTATGCCCACAAAATATGCCTGACTGTGCTCATCAAGCGCCAGCATATAAAAACCATCCGAGGCTATATCGTGAGTGGCTGAACTAAAAGCCAGCAACCAGAAAAAAGCAAGGGTATACTGGAAGAAATTGGGAACAGGTATGGTAAAGGCCACACCTGCAAGCCCGGCTCCCACCAAAACCTGCATAACAAGTATCCACCAGCGTTTGGTTTTCAACATATCCACAACCGGGCTCCAAAGAGGCTTGATCACCCACGGCAGATATAACCAGCTTGTATAAAGGGCAATATCGGCATTTGAAATACCCAGCCGTTTATACATGATCACCGAAACGGTCATCACAATAACATACGGAACTCCCTGAGCAAAGTAAAGCGAGGGCACCCATGCCCAGGGGGTTTTCAGTTTTGACAGCATAAAATACGTTTTAATTGCATTCCACATTATTCAAAT
>JAWOCV010000096.1:0-26000 GCA_046483585.1 Marinilabilia sp. | reverse complement strand
TGGTAGAAGAACAAATCAAAGTTGCCATGGGATTGCCCCTGGGTTTTTCACAGGACGAGTTGGCCATGAACGGTCATGCCATTGAAGCCCGGATATATGTTGAAGATGCCCTGAAAGAGTTTAGGCCCTCACCGGGCACCATTCATTTCGTAAAATGGCCCGATGAAAGAGCGGTTCGCACTGATACCTTTTTCACCGGAAAAACCGAAATACTTCCGGATTTTGATCCCATGCTGGCCAAGATCATTGCCCATGGTCCTACACGGGAAGGAGCGCGGAAAAAGCTTTCCGGAAGTCTGGAGGCAACCGCCGTTCTTGGCATTACCACCAACCTTCCATATCTGATCCACCTCATTAAAAAACAGGCTTTTGTCAATGGTGACACCACTACACATTTCTCCGGGATTCATCAGGAAATGTTATATCGGGCCATTCAGCCCAATGGTCCCGAAAAAACAAATCTGCTGATGGCCGCCTATGCCGTATGGCTTACCCGGTACCGTGTGGAGCAGAGCAATACGGTATGGACAAGACTGGGACATTACAGATGGAACAACAACTTTAAAGCAAAGGTCAACGATGATGATTTCACAATCCGGATCCGCAGGCATTCATCGGCCGGAAACCTTTCCTGGAGCCTGAATCATAAAGAGATGCCTGACATTGAAAACATTCGGTTCTCGGAGCATGATATCACTTTCACGTTTAACCAAAAAGTCCGTCAATTCAATTGGTTTTACACCGGCGACAAAAAACTGTTACTGGGAACGGATGGTTACACCTATGTCCTGACACCCGGTCATTACCTGGACCCCCAAAAACAGTCCAATCGCGAAAGTTCAGCAAATGACGGCAAACTGACTGCTCCCCTGCCCGGAAAAGTGATCAGGATACATGTCCTTCCGGGAGACCATATTGAAAAGGACAGTCCTGTCCTGACCATCGAAACCATGAAAATGGAAAACACGATTCTGGCCCCGGTCGGGGGCATTATCAAGACATTCAACATCAGGGAAGGAGAACAGATCAGTGCCGGACAGGTGCTTGCCGGAATAGAGGATGCCACACCAAAAGAAAGACCGTCACCACAAAAAAACAATCATTAAGCCAATAAATCAACCATCAATAATTATGGTATTAACCACTCAGCATCACGAAGCATATCGTCACAAGATTCGTCATTTTGCCGAAGCGGTCATCAAGCCGCGGGCTGAAGAACTGGACAGGGAAGAAAAGTTCTCTGCAGAACTGACCCGTAAAATGGGAAAAGAAGGACTGTTCGGCATAACATTACCAAAAGAATACGGGGGTCATGGGCTGGACACCCTTTCCTACATCATTGCCATTGAAGAACTGTCAAGGGTAGACAGCTCCCAGGCCGGAACAGTGGCTGCCCACAACAGTCTGGGAATAGCCCCCATATACGAATACGGAACCGAAGAGCAAAAAAGCACCCTTCTGCCAAAACTCACCACCGGCGATCACCTCTGGGCCTTTGGGCTCTCAGAAAAAACAGCCGGATCGGATGCCAGGGGTACCAGGACCAGGGCCACCCTCGAAAACGGGGAATGGATCATCAACGGCACCAAACAGTACATCACCAATTCGGCCAATGAACTAACACTTGGGGTAACCCTGCAGGTTATGACCGCTGATGAAAACGGAAAAGACAGGCTCACAACCATTCTTGTACCAAAGAAAAGTCCCGGATTCAGATCTGAACGGATGACAGGAAAGATGATGTGGCGCGCTTCCGACACCGGGCGTATCTACCTTGATAACTGCCGTGTTCCCCATTCCAGTCTCCTGGGGAAAGAAGGCCAGGGGGCCCGTTACATGCTCAAAACCCTTGATGCCGGACGATTGTCCATCGGAGCCATGGGGTTGGGGCTTGCACAGGGCGCTTTCGAAATGGCTCTCAAGCATGCACAGGAGCGTCAACAATTCGGACAGCCCATAGCCAATTTTCAGGCCATTAGTTTTAAGCTGGCAGATATGGACATGAAACTGGAACTTGCCCGCAACACGCTTTACAAAGCCTGTTTGCTTAAAGATCAGGGAAGACCTTTTGCCAGAGAAGCGGCCATTGTTAAGCTTTACACCTCTGAAATTGCCCGGGAAGTGGCCGACGAAGCAGTGCAGATCTTCGGCGGGGCCGGTCTCTTTAAAGACAATCCCATCGAGCGTTTTTACCGTGACCAGCGCATCCTCCAGATCGGGGAAGGAACATCAGAAATACTTAGATTTGTCATTGCCCGACATATGGGGATTAAATAAGCTTTAGCGGATTCCGGATTCAGAGTTCCGGGTTCAGATCTAACTCGAACACGGAACCCGAAACTCGAAACTCAAGAAAAAAATGAGCGACAGAAAAAAAGACCATATAAACATGGCATTCTCTTCCCGCGTTCACAAGAGTGAGGCCGATACACGGTTTCATTACGAACCATTGCTGGCGGGCCATCATGACGGACATTTCGAGCCTTTCGATTTCGCCGGGAAGAAGATGCGTTTGCCGGTGTGGATCAGTAGTATGACCGGTGGAACCCCACAGGCAAAGAGCATCAACCAAAACCTGGCCATGGCTTGTGGAGAATTTGGGCTGGGCATGGGGCTGGGGTCCTGTCGCACTTTACTGGACAGCGACAGCCACCTCGCCGATTTTGATGTGAGACAATACATGGGCGATGAGGCCCCCCTTTATGCCAATCTCGGAGTCTCCCAACTGGAAAAACTTCTGGAGAAAAAGGAAGAAGGGAAAATCGAAAGTCTGGTGGAAAAGCTCAAAGCAGACGGGATCATCATTCACGTAAATCCCCTTCAGGAAGCCTTCCAGACCGAAGGAGACCGCTTGAAATCACCTCCGATCGACACCATCGAATCCCTTCTCCATTACACAGACATCCCTGTTATTGTGAAAGAAGTGGGACAAGGCATGGGCCCGGCCAGTCTTCAGAGGCTTCTCAATCTGCCCCTGGAAGCCATCGAATTCGGGGCTCTCGGCGGTACAAACTTCACTCAACTGGAGATCAGCCGTAAAACCGGCAACCAACCCTCGCAATTCGACCATTTCAGCAGGATCGGCCACACCGCAGAAGAAATGACCGGTTTTGTTAATGATATCGTGGATCGTGGCCCGGTCACCTGCAGGCAGGTCATTATCTCCGGCGGCATCACCAACATTGCAGACGGTTACTATCTTATAAGTGCCAGTAAACTTAAATCTGTTTTCGGAATGGGATCGGCATTCCTGAAACATGCCACGCAGGATTACGAGCAATTAAGATTATTTGTCCGGGAATTGCAAACGGGTTTAGGGATTGCCCAACAATTCCTAAAATAGTGACCTTTCTTCAAACCAGTACAGACTTATCATGGACAAGATCATAAAAGGTTTTTCAAAATTATCACGAGAGGAAAAACTCGAAACACTCATCGAAACCCATCAGTTGCCTGGTGATTTCAGAGACCGCCTGGCTGAATTTCGGCATCCCGGAAAACAGGACCTGTTTGACGGGTTTTCGGAAAATACTTTATCCAATTATTTTCTCCCGTTTGGAGTGGTACCCAATTTTCTGATCGACGGGAATACGTATGCCCTCCCTCTGGTGGTGGAAGAGAGTTCGGTAGTGGCAGCCGCCGGTCGTGCCGCCACATTCTGGGCACAAAACGGAGGTTTCCGAAATACCATCCACGGAACCCTTAAAAAAGGTCATATCTGGTTCCGGTGGGATGGCCCTTCCGAAAGAATCACTCCCATCAGGCAAAATTTGATCGAACGCCTGAGAGAAGCCGTAGCACCCATTACCGCAGGAATGGAGAAACGTGGCGGAGGCATTCACGACATGGCCATCGAACCACTCACTGATCATCCGGACCTTTTTCAGCTTGTCGTCACTTTTGAAACGGTCGACAGTATGGGGGCCAACTTCATCAACTCCTGCCTTGAAGAGATGAAACAACCCCTTCAGGAATATTTCAAAAGTGAGACAAAACCGGGTCCTTTCAAAGAACCTGAAATCATAATGGCCATCCTTTCGAACCATACCACCGAATGCCTGATTACCACACACGTTGAATGTCCTGTTGACCAGCTGGCTCCTTTCAGCGGGGATCTTACACCGGAAACGTTTGCCCGGCGGTTCAAAACGGCTGTTGACATTGCCGTGGCCGACACTTCACGAGCGGTTACCCACAACAAAGGCATTTTCAACGGGATTGATGCCATTGTGATCGCCACGGGCAACGACTTTCGTGCAGTCGAAGCAGCAGGTCATGCATGGGCGGCACGTGACGGACAATACCGTTCCCTTTCACAATGTGACATTACGGAAGAGGGGATGTTCCGTCTGGAACTCTCACTTCCGCTTGCCTTAGGGACCGTGGGTGGCCTTACCCGTCTTCATCCCCTGGCATCGCTGGCACTGGAAATGCTTGGCAATCCTTCGGCACAGCAACTGATGGGAATTGCAGCTTCAGCAGGATTGGCCAACAATTTTTCGGCCGTTGCATCTCTGGTTACCACAGGCATCCAAAAGGGACATATGAAGCTGCACCTGTCCAACCTGCTGGCCTCCCTGAACGCTACACCCGGTGAGAAAGAGGCAGCAATGCAGTATTTCCGGGATAAAAACGTGTCAGCACAAGCGGTAAAGGCATTTTTAACCGATTACCAGAATACAAAAGATCGGTAGGTTTTTAGATTTAAGATTTAAGATGATTAAGAAATTGTTGATATTCTGTATTTTAACACAAATAACTTTTCAATCTTAGACAATTGAAACGAGCATGACAAAGGTTGTCACATCTTGTCCCGATTATTCGGGAAAAGGACATGTATAAACTTCAATCATGCGAGTTCCATCCAACCTTAATAAATAAATTTTATACGGATGAATAACAAGTACTTGCAAAAGTTTAACAGAGTATTAGGTAATCAATAATTAAAATAATCATGGGCCGGAATCAACCTTCATACTCTCAGACGTATCACTCCAATGGTAAACTTCTTCTGGCAGGAGAATATCTGGTTCTTCACGGCGCCCTGGCCCTGGCCGCTCCATTAAACAGAGGGCAAAGCCTTCAGGTGCAGGATAATCCTGCCGGGGGCCTGCAATGGGAGGCGTTTCACCCCAATGGCCATTGGTTCAGTGCCGCATTTGATGACCATCTCAACATCACACGGACCGATGCCCCGGAGGTGGCTAACAACCTCAAAAACATACTTCATAAAGCCCTCGAAATCAAAGTTCAAAACCCCGATATCCTGAGCGGTTTCAAGGTCGGTACAACACTCGAATTCGACCCGGCATGGGGATGGGGCAGCAGTTCAACGCTCATCAGCAATCTGGCCATGTGGCTGAAAATCGATCCCTATCAACTTCTTGAAAGAACATTTGGGGGTTCGGGATATGACATTGCATGTGCCAAAGCCACATCTCCACTTTTTTACCGAAGACAACAGGGCAAAACGCCGGAAGTCCGGCCTGCTCCTTTTGCACCTTCCTTTGAAGATCAGCTGTGGGTCGTCTACCTCAACAAAAAACAGATTTCGTCCAAAGCCATCGAAAGTCATCAAAAGGAGATCAAACACAAGGCCACGTATACAGAAAACATATCCCGGATCGCTGAAGAAATGACACGTGCCTCTTCGCCGGATACCTTCATGAATCTGATGAATGAACACGAAAACCTCATCAGCCGTTACACCGGATTACCCAAAGCATCCGATCTCTGGTTTCCCGACTTTCCGGGGGCAGTAAAATCACTGGGGGCCTGGGGTGGTGACTTTATCCTTGCCCTCTCCCACTGGCCGGAGGAAGCTACAAAACAATATTTTCAAACAAAAGGGCACCAAGTGTTGTTTAAGTTTACAGACATAAAAAGTAAACAATAATAATGAAGGGAGACCAGACATACGCATCCATATGGAAAGCACCATCTAACCTGGCCATAGTTAAGTATTGGGGCAAAAAAGGTCTTCAGGAGCCACTGAATCCATCCATCAGCTTTTCCCTCTCTGAGGCATTGACCACGACCAAAGTCGTCCTTTCCCCCTTCGAAGGCGGTGGTTTTTCCTTCAAACTGAACGACCGGGAAGAGAAGGCCTTTAATCCACGCATTCAGAAATTCCTGGATAACATACGCACCCGACTCCCCTTCATTGAACAATACCACCTTGAGATCAACAGCCGGAATACCTTTCCGCATAGTTCGGGGATTGCCTCCTCGGCGAGTGCCATGTGTGCTCTGGCCTTTTGTCTGGCCGACCTTCAGCAACAAGTGAACGGCGGGACCAGTCATCTCAACATTCAAGAAGTCTCATCTCTGGCACGTCTTGGTTCCGGAAGCGGCGCTCGTTCAGTTTTCGGAGGATGGAGCTTATGGGGCCGGTCAGGCGCCCTTCCCGAAAGTTCGGACCATTATGCGGTCCCCCTGGAAGTCTCTCCGCTCTTTCGCAGTCTTCACGATGATGTTTTGATTGTTGACAGTTCACCAAAACCGGTCAGCAGCAGCAAGGGACATGACCTTATGATCAATCATCCATACCGCGAGGCAAGAATTGAACAGGCCCATCACAACACCCTTATGCTATTGAAGTATTTGCAGTCAGACAACATGGAAGGGTTCATTGAAATTGCAGAAACAGAAGCCCTCTCTTTACACGGACTGATGATGAGCAGCTCACCCCCTTACACGCTGCTTCATCCCAACTCGCTCTCCATAATCAAAAAGGTCAGGGATTTTCGGGAAAAAAGCGGTATCCCAGTCACTTTTACACTGGATGCCGGCCCCAACATCCATCTTCTTTATCCCGACGAAAACACTAAGGAAGTCAGCGAATGGGAACAAAACGAACTTAAATCTTTTTGTGAAAAAGGACAGATCATCAACGACCAGGCCGGAAAAGGGCCGGGAAAAATCATTGAAACCAACCCCTAAAAAGAGATCCATGCAAAAAGAAGCCGGAAAAATATTTTATTCCAAGATCATGTTATTCGGAGAATATACCATCATCAACGGATCGATGGGAGTGACCATTCCATATTCGCATTTCAACGGCCAACTGGCTTTTCCCAACCGCGACAGCTATACCGATCTGGCATTTGCCCAGCAAAGCAATCAGCACCTGTACGAATTCTGGTACTACCTACAGGCACTTGCAAACGATCATGCTCTGCTCTGTGACTTTCAAACCGATCAGCTTAAAGCGGATCTTGACGACGGACTTTACTTCGAATCAACCATCCCCGAAGGGTATGGGCTGGGAAGCAGTGGTGCCCTCGTGGCCGCCTTTTTTCACAAATATGTCCACGGACAAACCGCCAGGGAAATTGAGACCGATCCCAGAAAAATCCGCCGGCTAAAAGAGCAACTGGCCCAGCTTGAATCTTGGTATCATGGCACCAGCTCGGGCATAGATCCGCTGATCTGTTACATGAAACATCCTCTTTTATTAAAGGACCTGGATCATATTGAACCCGTGGGGCTTCCGCAATACGAACACCATCAGGATGATGCCATATTTCTGATAAACAGTGGAAAACCGGGAAAAACAGCTCCCCTCGTGAAGAATTTCATGGATAATTACAATCACGACCCTGCATTTCGCCGACTCATCGATGATCAACTCACCCCTGCTAACAACGCCTGTATCACAGCCCTCATAGACAACCAAAAAAATGACTTCTACGATAACCTGAAATCGTTATCTTTGATTCAGATCAGGCATATGAAAGAAGTGGTGCCCTCATCAGTGATCGATCTTTGGGAAAAGGGCCTCGAAACGGGAGATTATTACCTGAAATTATGTGGTTCGGGCGGCGGAGGTTTCGTGCTCGGTTTTACGCGGAATTACGAAAAAACCAAAAACATCATAAAAGACCGTCATATGGAGATCATTCCGGTATATCAGGATTTAAAAAAGTGAAACATGAGTTCCACTCCAAAAAGTCTTTTTTCGGAGCGGACTCAAACATTAAAATTTAAATGCCATGCCATTACTTAAAATCAACACCAACAAAGAGGTTGCACCCGCAACCCAGAAAGAGTTTCTGAAAGAAGCCTCCTACAGGGTGGCTAAAATTCTGCAAAAACCCGAGAAAGTGGTCATGACCATTTTTGAACCACCTGTACCCATGACCTTTGCAGGAACGGAAGAAGCCACAGCCTATCTGGAAGTCAAGAGCATCGGCCTCACCGAAGAACAGGCCGGTTGCATGGCCGGTGACATCCCCGGGCTGGTAGAAAAACACCTTTCCATTAGCCCCGACCGTATCTATATAGAATTTTCTGATGCCCCGGGAAAATTCTGGGGCTGGAATAAAGGAACTTTCTGAACAATCTTTATTATTGCGCATCCGGGAAAGTCACCGGCTTTCCCGGGCTCCATACCATTGTCTTTAGCTTCCCGGGGTTCTTTCCTTTAATATAAATTGATCCACCTCCGATCGTCAGGTTTGTTTTATTAGCAGGAAATATGAACTTTGTGCGGCCCAAAACTGTTTGATGAACACAACAAGAAAACCTGCGTTTACTCTGGCCTGATTGATGCATTAATTAACCAGGTTAAAACGCTGAGAAAACTCTGAGAACATGATCGATCGGAAATTACTTGAAAAATACAATCAACCACTTCCCCGCTATACCAGTTATCCACCAGCCACTTCATTTCACGAGGGGTTCACAGGAGAAGATTATATAAAAGCCGTGGAAACGTCCAACGAAGAACATCCGCGGGCGATCTCCCTTTACCTCCACATTCCGTTTTGTCCGCGGTTATGCTTTTATTGCGGTTGCACCACTCATATTACCCGGAACAACAATCTCCATGAACAATACATGGATGCCCTCAATAAAGAAATAGAGCTTATCGCAGCCCGTCTGGACACCTCCCGTCCGGTCACACAGATCCACTGGGGCGGGGGAACCCCCAATGCGCTGACAGTTGATCAGATCGAACAAACCATGAATGTCATATACCGGCATTTCAATACCAGTGAAGAATCGGAGATCGCCATGGAATGCAATCCGGCCTACCTTACGCCGGAATACATGAATCGTCTTCTGAAAGCCGGCTTTAATCGCATCAGCCTGGGCATTCAGGATTTTGACAAAAAAATCCTGATGACGGTCAATCGCGAGCCTTCCGCCATGCCCGTGGGAGAGATTATCCAACACTTCAGAGCCGGCGGGGCTTCGGTCAATCTGGATTTCATTTATGGTCTGCCATACCAAACGCCCGAATCGTTTGTCGATACCATCCGGCAAGCCATTGAACTGCAACCGGACCGGATCGTGACCTTTTCATATGCGCACGTTCCTTGGGTTAAAAGCCATCAGAAGACCCTTGAAAAAAACGGTATTCCCGGACCGGATGAAAAAATGAAGATGTTTGAAAATGCCCGGAGTGAAATGCTTAATGGAGGATACGTGGCCATCGGAATGGATCACTTTGCACTCCCTGATGACCAGCTGAGCATAGCCCTCAACAACAATACCCTGCACCGCAATTTTCAGGGCTACTGTACCCTCGAAACCACAGGCCAGGTCTATGCTTTCGGTATGTCGGCCATTAGTCAGCTGAACAGGGCCTATGCCCAAAACACCAAAAACATTCCCCAATATATTGAGGCCATCAACAACGGAGAACCTGCCATCGTTAAAGGTTATCAGGCCGATGAAACAGATGTTGTGGTGCGTGAAGTGATCAATGCGATCATGTGTAACAACCGCCTCAATTGGGAAGAAACCGCAGAGCGACTGAACAAACGCCCCGGCGAACTGATAGCCCTTACCGGTTTTAATCAGGAAAAACTGAAACCCCTGGCCGATGACGGTTTGGTTTCTTATGACCAAAACACCATCAGCGTTACCGAAACCGGGCGCTTCCTCATCCGAAACATTGCCGCCTTGTTTGACCCTAAACTAAAAGCCGGTGCCAATCGTTTCTCTAAAACAATATGATGGCTGACAATTCATACACAGAAGGGGGCTGTTAAACCAAGCAAAGACACCTCAACCATATATTATCAACCGGAAAAAAACACTCCCTGTAAGGGACTTCTGAAAGCTTTTATGAAACGAGCAACGATTATCGGTGCGGGCCTAACCGGCCTGACAACAGCTTACTACCTAAAAAAAGCCGGCTGGAAAGTGACCATCCTCGAAAGGGACCTACGAACGGGAGGAGCCATCCACACCTTTCGTGAAAACGGATTCGTCTTTGAAAGCGGTCCCAACACGGGCATGATCTCACATCCGGAAGTGGCCGATCTTTTTGAAGAATTATCACCGGATATTACCGTGGAACCCGCAAAAGAAGAAGCCAAACGCCGGCTCATCTGGAAGGATGAACGCTGGCATGAACTCCCCCAAACCCTGAAAGATGGTATTACAACGCCGCTTTTCTCATGGAAAGACAAATTCAAATTACTGACAGAACCCTTCAAAAGACCGGGGAAAAACCCCGATGAAACACTTGACCAGCTGGTCAAACGCCGCATGGGAAAAACATTCCTCGATTACGCTGTCGATCCCTTTATCCTGGGCATTTATGCCGGAGACCCTTCCCTGCTGGTGACCCGCTATGCCTTACCCAAACTTTACAACCTGGAACAAAACTATGGAAGTTTCATCAAAGGAGGCTTCAAAAAACACGCCGAACTGGCACGTGCCAAAAAGCACGATCCGGAACATTACAAGAGGCTGAAAAAAGCTTCCAAAAAGATGTTTTCCATGTCTGGAGGACTTGACCAGCTGATCAAAGCCCTGACATCAAAATTTACGGAAGAAGAAATAAAGCTGGGATGCCACGACATTACCGTCTGTCCTGCAGGAACAGATTTTACCACAAAATATCTCCATCACGGAACCGCCCAAACCCTTGAAAGTGATGCCGTGATCACCACTACTGGCGCCCATGAAGTTCCGGGCATTCTCCCGTTCTTACGGGCCGACGAAAAAAACCGGATCACCAATCTTGAATACGCCAGAGTGGTCCAGGTATCAGTGGGATACAACAAATGGCGGGGACTGCCCCTCAAAGCGTTCGGCGGGCTGGTGCCCTCGCGCGAACACCGCGATATTCTGGGCATCCTGTTTCTCTCATCATTTCTGACGAACCGTGCACCCGAAGGCGGGGCCCTCCTCTCGGTCTTTTTGGGAGGCATTCGTAACGAGTATATTGTGGACCTCAAGGACGATGAGATCAAAAAATTGGTCACTCCCGAACTTGAGAGAATGCTGATGGTACCCGGTGGCGAGCCCGACTTGCTGCGAATCTTCCGGCACAATCACGCCATTCCCCAATACAGTTTTTCCTCGGGACAACGATTGGAGACCGTCAACAATATTCAGAACCAGTTTCCGGGCCTTATGCTTGGGGGCAATCTCCGCGATGGCATCGGCATGGCCGACAGAATTAGACAGGGAACCAATATAGCCCGGGAACTTGACGAAACATTCAATCCACAGAACAAACCCCAATACGCTGAAAACGTGTAATATTCGCTAAACCCGGAAAGCCCGTTCATTTTTTTCAACAAAAAGGTTTTGTGATTTGAATAAAACACCTAATTTTGCAACCGCTTTGGCAGAGAAACAAACGGTTTCCAAAACCTGCCGGGGTAACATAACAACACAAAGGAGAGGTGGCAGAGTGGTCGATTGCGGCGGTCTTGAAAACCGTTGACCTTCACGGGTCCGGGGGTTCGAATCCCTCCCTCTCCGCAAAAAAACCATCCCGATTTTTCGGGATGGTTTTTTGTTTTGGTTTATACGGTTTCGGGGATTGCGGGGATGATTCGTGCGGGGATTGGGGGGATGATTCGTGCGGGGATTGCGGGATGATTCGTGCGGGGATTGCGGGATGATTCGTGCGGGGATTGTAGAGACGCACGGCCGTGCGTCTCTACGTGCAACCCACAACCACCACCATCGTGCAACCCACAACCGTCACAATTGTGCGCCCCGCAACCGTCACAATCGTGCAACCCGCAACCGTCACCATCGTGCAACCCACAACCACCACCATCGTGCAACCCGCAACCGGCACCATTGTGCGCCCCGTGACCGGCACCATCGTGCAACCCACAACCACCACCATCGTGCAACCCGCAACCGTCACAATCGTGCGACCCACAACCGGCACAATCGTGCAACCCCCGACCATCAAAAACGTGCGCCCCAAAATCACCCCCGACGTCCCCACCATAACCAACCCCACACCCTACCCCCGCAAATCATCCCCATTCCAATTTGCCGGGTTTTTACGAATGTATTTTTTTATCCGCCAATATTCATCCCTGTTCCGAATCACACGATCGTGATAATTTTTCTGAAAAAACGGGTTATCCCGGTTGAATTTGGGAATATCCAAATCGTGCCGGTCAATGTAATCGTCAATTTTTGAATTGACCGACGATTTAAATCCGGCCATAAATGATGATATGGATTTGGGGGACCGACGGGGGGACGGACGGGGGGATTCGTGCGGGGATTGGTGCGGGGATTCGTGCGGGGTTTCGTGCGGGGTTTCGTGCGGGGTTTCGTGCGGGGTTTCGTGCGGGGTTTCGTGCGGGGATTGTAGAGACGCACGGCCGTGCGTCTCTACGTGCGATCCACGACCATCATCACCGCCGTGCAACCCACGACCATCATCATCGCCGTGCGACCCACGACCATCATCGCCATCGTGCAACCCACGACCATCATCACCATCGTGTAACCCACGACCATCATCATCGCCGTGCAAATCACGACCATCATCACCATCGTGCAATCCACGACCATCATCATCGCCGTGCAATCCACGACCATCATCACCATCGTGCAATCCACGACCATCATCACCATCGTGCAACCCACGACCATCATCACCGCCGTGCAACCCACGACCATCATCACCATCGTGCAACCCACGACCATCATCACCATCGTGCAACCCACGACCATCATCATCGCCGTGCGACCCACGACCATCATCATCGCCGTGCAACCCACGACCATCATCGCCATCGTGCGACCCACGACCATCATCACCGCCGTGCAACCCACGACCATCATCATCGCCGTGCGACCCACGACCATCATCATCGTGTGAATCACGTATATCACCATTGTTCCGGCCCGTCCCATCCCGATTAATCAAAATCAAAATGGCATGGATATGATTGGGCATAATGACATATTCATCCAGGAACAATTCGGTCCGCATTTCAAATGATTTCAGGAATTCATGTTTCACAATATTTCCAAAATCAGAAAAATGCATTTCACCGTTTTCAATTTTTCCTAAATGGCATTCTCTTCCTTGTGTAACCAGGGTAATATAATACATTCCGTCGCCTGCATAATTCCATTCCGGAAAACGATGGGATCCCCGTCGGTATTTGTTGTTGAATTTTTCATTCATGGGCAATAGGGTTTTAAATGATAATTAATATGATATAAACACCTCCACCCTCCAAATATTATGCAATGATCATAATTTAAATTGATTCTTTGTTAATACTTGTATACATTAGCGTTCAACATTTTAGATTAGAACCCAAGCCCATGTCATCCATTCAACACATCTTATCTGCTTTACAGAATACCAGATTCACGTATTCTGAATCATTCATTTCTTTTCAATATTCGGTAAAAATCCTGTTTGGTGTAAAACCACACGGTTGGGTGGCGCATTGTAACGGTTTGTTAACGCGCGGCCCCGATGGCCGGTGCGTGAATTTATATATTCTTTAATTCTAATCTTAAACTATTTTGTTATGAATCAAAGACAAAATCAACATTTCAGAATGTTCCTGAACACACAGGAGACATTGGACCAAAACACGGATTTGTGGAATTCAATTCCGGTTATGGTGCAGGTAAAAAACAAACTGGATGAACTCGTTCAGCGAATTCAGGAACTGGACAGCAAAACCAATCCTTCGAGTGCATCGGTCACCGAACAGAAAAACAGAGCACTGGAAAAACTGGCTATGAAAGCGGCCGTTTTGTCAGGAATTACAAGGGCCCGGAATGCACTTGACGACAATCCGCATCCGGGAGAACTCGAAGTTACCAAATCGAACATTCTCCGGGCAAGGGAAGCTTCGGTGGAGACCCTGGTGCAACCATTGATCGATGCCATACGGGACAACATGGACGCTTATGAAGATTTTAATGTCAACGAGGACATGCTCAATGAAACCGAGACCACGCTGGATGATTTCAAAACCCTGGTCGGTAAACCCCGAAATATCCGAAACAAGGCTTATGCGGCCACGGGCAGCCTGGATGAGCTTTTCGACAATGCCAACAACCTCCTGAACAACTCGCTGGATGCTTTGATGAAGCGTTTCGAAATCTCAAATCCCACATTCTACGACGAATATTCACGGGCACGAACCATCGTAGATTAAATCAGTTTTCACAAAACCCGTATCGACCCACGAAACCCGGTCGATACGGGTTTCACAGGTATCGCCCGGGCGTTCATAGAAGTCGCACAATCGTTCATAGAGGTCAGACAACTGTTCATAGAGGTCAGTAAGTCATTCATAGAGGTCGGTAAGTCATTCATAGAGGTCGGTAAGTCATTCATAGAGGTCGCGTAATCGTTCATAGAGGGTAAACAGCCGTTCATAGATGTCGGGAAGGTATTCATAGAAGTCGCGCAATCGTTCATAGAAGGTGAACAGCCGTTCATAGAAGTCGGTAAGTCATTCATAGAAGGTGAACAGGCGTTCATAGAAGTCAGGGGGGCAGCGGAAGATGAAGTTAGAAGCTGGATGCTGAGGGTTAGAAGTTAAAGGAACCGGTTATATGGATTTACAATTTTCGCAATAAAGACTTTTCACTTTTAATTCTGACTTGCAACCGGGACATAAAAGAGGCAATCGTTTCTTCATGAAAACAAGGTTCTAATCAACAAAATCAAGAAGGCATTACATTTCCTTAATTTATAAATCACTATTGTCCGGGGAATTTATGTAAACAGTGGGAGATTGCTTCACTCCGTTCGCAATGACATTGTTAATCAGGAGGGATAGTGATGGAAAAAATATATTTGCTCGCACAGAGAACAAATTTTTTATTGGAAAGATAAGTATTCAATAGCTTGTTTGGCATATTCTTCAATTTGATCCTGAAAAATAATATTCTTCTTCACTCCGGCCTTATCAACAGTTTTGAGGGCCCTCTCGAACGCCGGATACAACTTTTGATCTTCCGGTTTGGCTACTAAAAGATCAAACCTGTAATCATTTTTTGAAGAAATTTCCTGCAGCAAATCAAGATTTCCGTACAACAAAACGGATTTTTCCTGTATATTCCGGGCCTCTTTTAGATCAAAACTTACGGCTTTCACAAGATTTAAGGATCCATTTTGCCAAGCAAAATCAAAAGTAAACTGATGATCCTCAGTTTCAACTTTTACGTCTTTCTTTAGTTTAGAAACCAACTGGGAAGCACGGTTTTTTAAAAAATTTTCAAATATTCGTTGTAGATCAGCATCTGAAATATGCTCGTACTTTTTGTATTGAAAATATTCTGAAAAGTATTCTCTTTTAAAATCCGTAACAATTTGATCTAAATCCTGGGTATATTTTAGGCTTTGGAATGTTTCGGAAAATTGCAGGGAGGAATCATCAGCCTTTAACACCTGACTATCAACAAAATTCAACAAATCATCAAATTCATTGAAACGGGAATAAAACAAAGATTGATTGTCATTTAAATCATGAACTTTTTCTTTAATAAAATTAAGGTAAATCTTAATTTTATTTTCCTTCACTTTATGAAACAAGGCCTTGATTCGATGCAAAGAATCAGGGCAAATGAATTTCATTTTATGCTCTTCTGGGAAAAAAAAGAGAATACCAATATTCACACGCTCATCAAGAACCTGCGATGGCACAAATTGTAAAACCGAATATTTAAAAACACCCTCATTCATTTTGAAATACTATCAATCAATATTTTAACAAACCAGTCTGGCTTTTGTTTAAGCATATAAAGATATGATATAATTTTCGTAATTTCACCATGATGTAAATCATACTCTTCCAATCTTCTATTGTAATCGCTCAATATTTCGGGGTTTAGAACGCGCAAATACTCATAAAACGTTTGAAACAACTCAATTTTATTTTTCCGGTGTGACAAATAAGAAAAAAACACATGTTGCTTCAATACCTCAGGGAACCGGTTTGCCTTTATTTCATCAATCAAAAAAGGAATTCTCTTGAAAGCCCTTTCGTGATCAAATATATAATAATCATCACTAATGGTTGATACCAAAATATTGGTTTTATATCTACCTCTGTCTTTATTATTGATCAGGGTATCAAAAGCAAAAATATTTGCCGTTTCATGAATCATCTTTTTTAACTGATGCGAAGGCAAATCTGCACTTAAGAGTTGATTATTAGCACAATAAACAACTCCAAACTTCATCCGTGAATCCCTGAAATTTAAAATCTTACGAGCATACTCGGGTAAAGTATCTATAAATTCGTTAGAAAAATAAATTAGTGCAAAATCAGGAGTGGGAATATCAAATTCAGAAGCAAGCAAAGAGCCAAATACTTCCCTGGCCACAGTATTTTCATTATCAACTTCATCTGATTTAAAAAGTTTAACAACATAAGGCACCCTTCCTCCTTCAACTTGCACCTGAATCAACCAAGGTTGGGTCCTTCCTCCTTTTTGAAAAATCTTTACAAATTGAATCGCTTTTAAAAGTGAAATCATTTCCATCTTTCATGTTAAACAAAAAATGATATAATTTATAGATGAATGCAATACTTTTGTTTTTGGCTTATCAAAATTAACAATCATTTTGAATAATCAACGTAAAAAGAAATACAAAGCGAATAACTACCGTCCATTTTCCAACAGAAACAATTTGCCTAACAGGAAAAATCTCCCTATAGAAAACACTTCTAACGCAGTAAAGAAGTTCTTCAATTTATTTGGAAAATGCCGCATCATGAGATTCCACCAAGCAACAACTTTCCATAAGGGGGTAACAGTTTACGAAGTAATGCGGGCCATCAAAAATTGCAATTCATTTGAATTTTGCACCAAATTCATCGAATTAATAGCCCATTAGATTTTCAGATGTAAGATTTAGTTAACTCAGCCGTATGGAAGAAGCTGGAGGCTGGAGGCTATAAGCGGGAAAAACCTTGTACCATGAGAAATATATTGAACAAAATCACAATCCGGAAGGAAACCAGACATAAAAGATCGTACCCCCTTCTTCCCTGGATGCAAAAGAAATATCTCCTCCATGAAGGCGGACAATTTCGCGGGCTAAAGAAAGCCCCAATCCTGTACCCCGAATATTTGAAACATTCCCGCCGCGATGGAAGGGATCAAAAATCCTTTCGGCGTCATCCTCCGAAATTCCGATTCCCTGATCGGCGACAGAAAACCGTATCGTTCTTTCTTCATGTTGCAAATCAACAGTAATGGTCAACCCCTCACCGGAATATTTTATGGCATTACTGAGAAGATTGGAGATAACCTGCTTCATCATTTGGGGATCAAAAAGACATTCAACTCTATCATTTTCAATGTTGAAATTGATCTCATGGCCTGTTTGTTTATAACGCGAAATTTCTGCAACGTTTTTCTTTAAAAATCCGGCAAAATCAGCCCGCAGGGTTTTCATGTTCATACGCCCTGATTCTATACGAGACAGGTCCAATACCCTCTCCATTACTTTCTTAAGAAAATCCACATTCGACTTTATACGGCCCAACTTTTGATGAATTTCCACCTCTTTCATTTTTGGGAAATAGGCATCGAGCGAATCGGCGGCCATTAAAATGGTGGCCAAAGGGGTTCGAAACTCATGAGATGCCATGGAAACAAACCGGGATTTCAATTCATTTTGTAATTTAAGTGCATTTTCAGCCCTTTTACGCACAGTGATATCCAACGCCATCCCAACGGGCATCCTGATTATATTTTTCATAGTCAATATTTACCGATACATCACCTTCCAGTTTAAGATAGTTGTTGTAGCCTCGGTTGTTGATATTGGCTTTGGTTAAACGACCTTTTTTATCTTATTCTCAAGTCTTTTAAGCCCACGACTTCGATTGTAAGCATCTTTTCGTGCACGGACTTTGGAATGATTAACAATGAGCCGCTGCATAGGTCCTTTGGGAAAACTACATTTCTTTCCTTCTGATAAATCAGCAGCCAGAATTTGGGATTTTAAAGACTCCTTTTCGTTCTTTATCCGGGCACCGAGAATGTATTCGTAACCATTTTCTTCAAGGGCGGTTAAGTTACTTTTTGACAGTAAGCCTGAATCAGCAATAACAACAGGTTTGTCCAGATTGAACTTCCTGCTCATTTTCTCAAGAAAAGGGATCAATGTATGACCTTCATAGGCATTTCCTTCAAAGATGTCATAACCGATGGCATAGCCGCTAAGTCCAACCAACAGGCCAATGTAAATTTGCGGACATTGATGTTTCCCATCCTTGCTAAAACCAGTTTTGCGCAAGTCATCCTCATCACTTGCTTCAAAATACAATGTTGTCATATCATAGAAAACAACACTGATGTTCCCGTTCAGTACTTTTTGAGTATGTGCGAAAGCAATCTGTTCTACCTCAGGTTTTAGCCTATTGTTGAGTTTATCCAGAAAACGATAGACAGCATCTATATCCAAGGTTTTGCCTTGATAGCGATAAAGGTAGTCAACAGTTTTCAGTTTACTCAGGGGAAAAGCGATGCGGGAAAGAACCAAGTGTCGAAACATAGGTTCGTTGATAACGCCAAATCCAATATAGTCATAGATTCTGCCAAAAATAATTTCCGGACCAACCGTCTGGATGTTGGCATTATGCAAGGCAGCAAAGACTTTGTCTACGTTAGCATCCGTCTCATTTTCAAACAGACTGGGCTGTTGAGATAGTTTTTCAATTTCCTGCTTTGCCAAATTAATAAGCTCTTCAATTTTGTGCTGTGTTGTAGCGCACCCTACTGTTTTTATCACTTTATAATTGCCTCAAACCTTCTGAATGACTTGTACAGAAAGGCTACCAGAAGCATTTAACTTCTCACGGACAAACATAACAATAAATTCGGGACACCCAAATTTAAGAAACTATTATTGATTTCCAGCAAGTTAAGAAGGTGTCCCGGAAAAGTGGTGAAAACAGGGGATAGCAATACCTGGAGTCACACATTTGATGGTCTGGCCGTTTTTGGTTCAACCGGGTTGTTTAAAGTTGTAGGTGTACATAAATCCTTTGAGGAATTGGCAATTGTCGCCGACAGTTTCCATACCAAACCGCTGCGGCAATATTTGCAATCTCTTGACAATTTCCATTTATTGGCTTTAACTCTTCATGATATCCGGCTTTTTCAGGGCAACCATCACTCTCTTTCCGAGATTGAACTCACTGCCGATACACCAAAAACCATAACAGAAGCGCTTGGTGATGAAATTACCGAAAAACATTCAACGACTGCATCTTATGGCGGCACAGGAGGAGAAAGTTCAGCAATGCACCACGGGCACGGTGACAAAAATCAAGAAACTGAAAAAGATGCTGAAAGATTTTTCCGTGTGGTTGGGAATGCAATTCATGAACACTTTTCAAAACCTACGGGCTGGCCAATTATTCTTGCTGCATTGCCCGAACACCACAATCTTTTTCAAAAGATAAACAAAAATCCTCTTGTGCTACCAAATGGTATTGCAATAAATCCTTCGTCTGTTTCATCGGATCAACTTGCAAAAATGGCATGGAAAATAATGGAGCCTGAATATAACCAAAAACTTGACAGTTTGGTTGATGAGTTTGAGCAGGCAAGAGCAGATGGCAAAGGCAGCGATGAATACAAGGAAGTTGCTGTGGCAGCTGTTGAGGGACGGGTTGATACGCTTATTGTTGAGGACGACCGGATAATTCCGGTCAGGATTACAAATCTTGTGACCGGAAACACACAAAAAAAAGACTTGAGTAACCCGAGAGTAGATGATTTGCTGGATGATATGGGAGAATTGGTAATGAAAATGGGTGGACAGGTGATGATGCTTCCTAAGGAGAAAATGCCCTCCGAAACCGGTCTGGCAGCAATATTTCGTTATTAACCTATCGCTGTTACCGACCATCCGAACAACTATGCGATTCATCTTTTATCTAACAAAACATGTAAACAACCGAATTTCAATCATATACATTTTTGTTGGTTCTTTGGTTATGTCGCAAAAGAGAGCAACCTTTCTCTCCAACTTCGAGCTTTCAGCTTTCAGCTTTGAGCTTCGAGCTTCGAGCTACTACTGACTCTGCGACTGAGCTACTAACCTCTTTTGAAGAATTACTCCTGAACTTTCACAACATAAGAAGTAACAAGCAAGTATCCCATCGCCAAAAGAACGACCAGCATTCCGCCAACCTGGCCTATGGCATCAGATGCGAGCCCCATCAGTGGAGGCAATACCGCTCCGCCGGCAACACCCATAATCATTAGTCCTGATATCTCATTGCCACGTTCGGGCCGCTTTTGAAGAGCCATGGAAAAAATGATGGAAAAAATATTGGCAATGGCAAACCCAATTATGGCCACCATAACAAGTACCAAAACTGTGCTATAACTGAAAAGCATAATAATCATGGCGCCGATGGCGACCATCATGCTGAATTTGAAGAACCGCATAGCAGCGAATTTTGCCAGAAGTATGGCGCCTGTAAGCGCTCCCGCCGTGCGGGCGGCAAAATAAAGGCTTGTACCAAGTCCTGCCTGCTCCAATGGCAGTCCTGCCCGCTCCATCAAAAACTTAGGTGTGGCCATATTCATTCCCACATCTACACCCACAACAAACAAAATACCCAGGAAAAGCAGCAACACCGAATTGTCTTTTAAAAGACTGAAAGCGGCACCAAAGGAAGTGGTTTGTTCAACCCTGTCATCACGAGGAATTGGTGTAATCCACAACCACAAAGAAGAGAGAAAAATAATACCGGCAAATATGGGAAACAACAGTTTCCAGTTGCCCAGTGAAGCTGCAGCAAAACCGGCAATAATAGGCCCAAGAAATGATGATATGGCTTTGATGAATTGCCCGAGGGTAAGTCGACTGGTTAATTGTTCTTTCACAACCACATTTGACACCAACGGATTAAGAGAGACCTGTAAAATGGTATTACCGATCCCCAGCATGGCAAAAGCCACCAGAACCACCCCATAACTATAGGCCAATAACGGTACCAGCATGGCAACAAAGGTGATAATCATACTCAATAAAACGGTGTTTTTGCGTCCTATTTTATTCATTAACAAACCAGTAGGAACTGAAAATACGGCAAACCACAGGAAAACCATCATGGGTAAAAGGTTGGCGATGCTGTCGCTTAAACCAAAATCCTTTTGTACATAGCTTGTAGAAATACCAACCACATCGACAAATCCCATGATGAAAAAGCCGAAAAGAACGGGTAATACCTTTGATAAAGAAGCATTTTTACTCATATATAAATATTTTTTAAAAAATAACAAAATTCAAATCACCTCCACCACAAACAGGCATCGCTGCAACGAACAACTTTCCTTTCCGCTGCAAGATTTTCAAGGTAGAATATCCACTCATCGAGAGACCGGTAACATACACACGCGGGGAATCAACATTATTGTTATCAAGGATTTGATTTAATAGTTCATTAAACAGTTGCAGTGGCGTTCGAAAAGATTCTTCAAACATAACCCCCCTTGTCGAACCAACCGTGTTTCCCGTCAACAGTTTCTTATATATTTACACCGGTCGATTAGCTTGTGGAATCAAATCGGTCAATTCCTGAATTTTCACCGGTCGTTTCTCTTCAATACTTTTTCTGGCCGCTATTCCAATAAGGATAGACATGGCACCATCCCGAGTCCCGGCACCATGATTTAATGGATCGGGAGCATCAGGATCCATGAATAGCCTATCCTGGAGCTTTTGGTCTCCACCTCCGTGTCCGCCTCTTGCATGAGGTATTTTAATCAGTTCATAATCCCCGAAATTATCCATTACCATAATCTCATTATATTGTGAGGCTTTTTCTTTATCTTCCTGAGACATTTCCTGGGCGTGCAGTTCAGCCTGGTTAACTTTCTCCTTTCCTCGCCAGGGAATGCCCTCCCAGGAATCAAGCCGACCGTCAAACCCGTTAAAGCCTATTCTCCAGCCCTCGTAAGGTGAATACGTGGTTAACGAATAATTCACAAGAACATCATTGGCATATTTTATCTGAACCGACATCTTATCATAGATATCAATTTCATGACGCCATAAACAATTATCCCGGATGTATCCATCATGGTGTTCATTGGCTACATACAACTTCATGTAAGTATCATTCTGGGTAATGTCATAGTAGAACTCACATTTATCCTTATGAGGACAAGTCCTGCATTTATTGCCCCTGAAGGAGTTGTTTATTCCATAATGCTCCAGGGCTCCGTAAGCAGATACTTCGTAAGGCTCGGAATCCAGAAACCAGTTAAGCAGGTCAAAATGGTGAGTTGACTTGTGTACCAGCAAGGTTCCACCGGAAGTTGTTGACCCGTGCCAGCGACGAAAATAAGAAGCCCCGTGATGAGTATTCAGATACCAGTTGAAATCCAGTGAGGTAATCCTACCGACCCGTTGCTCTTGGAGTAATTCTTTGATCCTGGTAAAATGCGTACTGTAACGGTAGTTAAAGCCTACAATGAGCTTTTTCCCGGTTCTTTTTTCAGCATCGATGATATTCTGACATTTTACTTCATCAGTAGTCATGGGTTTCTCGGTCAAAACATCAGCACCCATTTCCATTCCTTTAATGATAAAATAATCATGGGTAGCATCCACGGTTGTAACAATCAAGAGTTCAGGCCGGGTATTATTCATCATCTCTTCAAAATTGGTAAAGGTAGGGCAGTCTGCACCTATATATTCCTTGCCATATTCAAGCCGACCGGGATTGATATCAGAAAGACCGACGAATTCCAGGATATTACTGTATTGCTCAACCAATCGGCGCCCCCAGAAAGTAATTCCACGAATGCCTGTGCCCACTAAAGCAACTTTTGTTTTCTTGTTAGTCGCTGCCTGGGAAAACATGGCTGAAGCGGGATTCGATAACAAGACACCGGCCAGTGAAGTAGTTGACAGAGCCAGGAAATTTCTTCGATTCATGTTAAAGGATTTGTTTTCCATGATAAAAACTTTTCGCTATAATTGTCACTTACACTTTGAATCTCTCAAAGTCGCTATATTTCAACATACAGATTACTTCTCAACAGCTTCTTTCAGAATATCCAGATATCTCTCCCCATATCCCTCGTATTCCAGACCGTAAGTATAATCTCCATCACCGCTAATGTCTTCACTTGTTGGAGGTGCAGATTCAACAGGCTCTATCTGAGTATCTTCGTGCCATTCATTCCAGGAGGTAATCATAAATAAATTGCTGATATCCGGGTCGGTTAGACCCTGCGCACCCTCTAACATTGCTTTAAATAAGGACCCAAATTCGGCGTCCTCCGAAAGTTTTCTGGACAAAGGTTGATGCAAGGCTTCTTGTCTAACGCCGGTATCATTATAGCCAGGTGCCGAGGCAGGGATAAAGTTGGCTCCGGCCTGATCAGCCCAGGACTTCCATTCTGCCTGATCAGCGTAATAGTTATCCACCCCTTCCTGGGTTGCATACAGCACATCTCTCCCACCGGAACTTCCATATACGTCATAATTGGTGACAGCATCCAGCAAATCCATTTTTCCCGCGGATGATGGCGGATCGCCAAAAACATGATCGCCTACGATAAATAATTCAAACCCGTCAAGGCTTGCTTGTTCTCTCATGATATCTAAAGTTTCTTCCAAAATACCACGATTTGCCATAACACGAGTAAGGTATATGAATAAAACCGGACGTCCGTTTATTCTATAATAATTGGGATGACTAAAATAATATTTAGCCATGTGTTGAATATCAGATGCCACATTTGAAACATCATCCCAGTCACCCAGAAGGCTGGTACTCTCATAAAACAAAGCAATCTTCATATCGTCCAGTTCGGGATGTTTCATCACGTGATTCCTCATAGTCTCGTCTGTCATACGATCTTGTCCCCACCAACTGCTAACCAATAAATTAATCCCGGCATATTCACACCATTTTATGTGCTGTTCAATAACATGAGCTTCTGTGTCATTATACTCCCCCAATTCCGGCAATTGTTCAGGAACAAGGTATTCCCTCAGATAGTTGCGTCCATGAAAGTCTCCTCCCCCATGCCAGGGATAATAATATACACCCACCATATCTCTATCCTCTTCAACCAATACCGAAAAAGAATATTCATCTGAAGATTCCCCATCACTGACTGTCACATTAATGTCGCAAGAGCCGGTTTCGTCTGGTGTCTGCCAGGTAATGGTATTTGCATTCGCTCCGTTGGTTATTTTCCCACAACTGCTTGTCCACTCATAAGAAAGAAGTGATTGATCTTCATATTCAACATCACATGTAAAATCTATTTCACTCCCAACCGTTGTATTTTCTAATTCAGGCGTAACTTCCAATATAGAAGGGGGGTCCTCATTCTCCGAATGTGTAGCATCATTGTTACCACAGCCACTTGCCCCGCTGACCAACAGCAGGGAGAGTAAGTAAAAAATTCTTTGTTTCATCATTTTTCATTTAAAAACTTAACTTCAACATAGATAGGATTATGATCCGAGGGATAAGTGCCGTTGACATTGTAATCTATCTCTTTGTAATTTAAAACCTTAACCGGCCCTCTATAAAGAATCCAGTCAATTTTGCTGGCATCTTCAAACGTATTTTTAAGCATATATGGGTTGGTTGAGTTCTCCTCACCTACCAATACATTGTAAGGGGCACTGCCGGGACGACAATTAAAATCTCCCATCAGAAAAACAGGACGCTCATCGGTCCATTCCCCAAAACGATTAAGTCTATTAATTCTTTTTGAAATCAATTTGGAAGCATTTAACCTTGCTAAGGCCTCGTCGCGACCATTAAAGAAATGTGTATTAAAAACATAAAACTCCCTTGTGTTTTCCCAGTGACCCCTATAATCCTGTGGATAAGGGCTTTCTTCACCCTCATTTGGCCGGTTAATCAAGGCCAGTCTTACCCAGGTTACCATACGCGGATTAATCTCCGGACCGCTCCCGATTATTTCCGGAGTTTCCGAAAGCTGAAAACTTTGCATTTCCCTCAGGCGAAACTTATCCCGCTTAAAAAAAATGGCCATATGTTCATCGTCATCCCCGCCTTTACGGCCTTCTCCGACAACAATATAATCAGGAAGTTCATCCATTAAATAATCAATTTGTTCTTTCAATCCTTCCTGTGTCCCAATGATATCAGGATCATATTTACGAATCATCTCTACCTGCATTTCACGTCTTTTCTCCCAGGAAGGTTCAAATGTAGGACTGGCAAACTTCAGGTTGTATGTCATCAGTGTTAATAACGTGCTATCCGTTTCTATTGTCTCATTAGTTTGAGCAACCACATAGTTTCCAACTAAAAAACAAATGGTAATGCTCAAATAAAATACACGTGATAAATATCTCATATGCAATTAGTTAATCGCATTCTTCAGGGCTTGAAATGCGATATTGATACTCTGAAAACCACTCATTAATCATTGAACTCCTGAACTTTTCAACAAACTATAAAACAAAAATCCACTTGATGGAATGGGCATTGGCATTTTTATTCTGACCTGTTGCTCATTTAACCCACACATAAACCACACACAAACATTATTTTGATTCACGTTCGCAGATTTTAATGATTAAAAAGACGATTTAAAATTCTTGTATTCCTGCATTAATTCATCAACCAGATCTGGATATTTGGATGCCAGATTATTCGATTCCGTGGGATCGAATAATCTGGCGTCCAAATATCCAGATCTGGTTGATGAATTAATGCAGGAATACAAGAAATTTAAATAGTGTTTTTAATAATTAAAATCTCGGA
>JAWOCV010000159.1:0-7025 GCA_046483585.1 Marinilabilia sp. | reverse complement strand
GTTGAAAATATCCAGGATCCTGACAAACTTCTATTGCATGCGTCATCGCTGGTTCGCAAAGGTCGCCCTTTGTCCGGCTTCAGTCACACCCGATTTGATGGCCGCCACCCGGCAACCTTTGCGAACCAGCGATGACGCATGCAATAGAAGTTTGTCAGGATCCTGGATATTTTCAACGTAGATCAGTTTGATGCTGGAACTTACGCCGGGTTGATAACTCAGATCCCAGTATTCCAGCACATCCTCAACACCGATCTGGGCGCTGTTGCCCACGGTTATGAGTGAAGAAAAGGTCAACCCTTTGGGAAGTGCCGATTCCAGAATAAACACAGCCGTCGATCCGGAACCGGAAACAAAATCGCAGCCGGCCGGATCAAGTCTGGGGACAGGTGCAGTGAACACGCCACTATAATAGGGGGTCAATACACCGATGCAGTTGGGCCCGATCAGTGTGCCGCCCACCCTTTCCACTGTCTCTGTAAGGGATTTTTCCAATTCGGCCCCGGCGGGTCCATCTTCACTGAAACCTGCCGAGATCACAATGAAGGCCCGGGTGCCTTTTTCTCTTGCCAGTTCTTCCACCACAGTTACGCAATCAGCCGCAGCAACGGCCACGATCGCCAGGTCGATATCAGAAGGCAGGTCCTTAACCAAGGCATACGAAGGAATGCCCTGGACCTTGTCATGGGCTGGATTTAGCACATAAAGCCGGCCGTTAAAATGCCCCTGGAGAATATTCTCCACAATTTTACCGCCGGGTTTGGAAGTGTTTTCCGAACCCCCAACGATGACGATGCTTCCCGGGTTCAGCAGTTGTTCATTTATCATACAGGGTTGTTTTAATCTTTCTGGTGATATCCCAACAAACTATCACAAAGGTATTTTAAAATTCCGCAACAATCCTTGAGATTTATCAGTGATGAGGGTGGATGATCACCAGAGAAATAACTCCCCCGGAGCATTTATGGCAAAACTTGTCTTCCCGGAATTGGAAAGCTCCGCCAGCTGTCGTATTTTTACTTTTCAAAATTTAAGACCAACGTGCAAAAAACCATCGCCGACATACGGAACCAGAAGGCCTGGACAGCTGATAACATCGAATATTTGTTGTCCCTCCGGGAGGAGAGTCAGCAGGAGTTACTCTCCCTGGCCGGGGAGTGTCTTCTTCAAAATCGCGGAAATGAAGTGTATTACCGGGGATTGGTGGAATTCTCCAACATCTGTACCAAGGACTGCTATTACTGCGGCATCCGGAAAAGCAACCAACACAACGAACGGTACGATTTGCCCGATGAGGCCATTACAGAAGCCGCCCGTTTTGCTCATGCCCACCGTTACGGATCCCTGGTTCTGCAATCGGGCGAGCGCAGCGACAAGACCTTCGTGGATCGAATCGACCGGCTGCTGAAAAAGATCCGGAAAGAGACCGGCGGTAAACTGGGCATCACCCTCTCTCTGGGCGAACAAACCCCCGATACCTACAAACGATGGTTCGAAAGCGGCGCGCACCGCTATTTGCTGCGCATTGAGACATCCGATGAGCAACTTTACCGTGAATTGCACCCCAACGATGAAAAACACAATTTCCATAAGCGGGTGGAAAGTCTGAGAGCCATACAAGCTGCCGGCTATCAAACCGGAACAGGGGTAATGATAGGACTGCCGGGTCAGAACTTGCGGCATCTTGCCAACGACCTGCTCTTTATGAAAGATTTCGACATCGACATGGTGGGCATGGGCCCCTATATTGAACATGAGGAGACACCCCTTTACCACGAGCGGGAAAAATTGTGGCCTCTCCGCGAGCGATTTCTCACATCGTTGAACATGGTGGCCGTTTTACGCCTGGTGATGCCCGATATCAACATTGCCGCCACCACGGCCATGCAGGCCATTGACCCCATGGGACGGGAAAAAGCCATGCAGGCCGGGGCCAATGTTATCATGCCCAATATTACGCCATCGAACCTCAGAAGGAATTATTTGTTGTATCAAAACAAACCCTGCATCGATGAAGGCGCCGACGACTGCACCAATTGTCTGTCGGTGCGCCTGGAAATGGTCGGACGAAAACCCGGGTTTGATCAATGGGGAGATTCCCTTCATTTCTTTAATCGCACCAAAACTTTAAACAACAAATCCTTAAAATGAGAAAACCTCAAAATCACATACTGGTCATATTCGGCGCATCAGGCGATCTTACTGTGAGAAAACTGATCCCGGCACTGGCCGATCTTTACAAACAAGAACTTTTACCTGAAAAATTTGCCGTCCTGGGACTGGGAAGAACAAAGCTGTCCGACGAGGAGTTCCGCCAAAAGATGAAAAAAAGCATCAAAGAATTTTCAGCAAAAGAGAACCAGTGTCCGGACCAATTTATCAAAATGTTGCATTACTACGCTTTCAATACAAAAAATGAGAGTGAATACGGCGGGTTCAGAGAAAAACTGGAAGAGCTGGATGCAGAACTGGGAACGCAGAACAATTTTATCTTCTACCTGGCCACCCCACCCAGTATGTATTCCCTGATACCAGGCTTCCTGGCCTCCCAGGGCCTGAACAGGCAAGAGCGGGGATTCCGTAGGCTCATCATCGAAAAACCTTTCGGACATGACCTGAAGAGCGCCCGGAAACTCAACGCAGAACTGCTGGAAAATTTCAAAGAAGAACAAATATACCGCATCGATCATTACCTGGGAAAAGAAACCGTCCAGAATCTGTTGGTGACACGATTCTCGAATATGATCTATGAACCTTTATGGAACCGGAACCTCATCCATCATGTGGAGGTCACTTCAGGTGAAGATATGGGCGTGGGCACACGCGGCAGTTATTACGAGGAATCAGGTGCCATGCGTGACATGGTCCAAAACCACCTTCTCCTTCTCACAAGTCTGGTGGCCATGGAACCGCCCACCCTGGTCAATGCCGAGAGCATCCGGAACGAGATCGTAAAAGTACTGCAATCTCTTCGCCCCATTCCCACAGACAAAGTAGAAGACTACGTGATCCGGGGGCAGTATATGGCTTCGAAAATGCGTGGTCAGGAGGTTCGCGGTTACCGCCAGGAAGAAGGAGTGGATCCGGAATCCCGGACAGAGACCTTTGTGGCTATGAAATTTTTTATCGACAACTGGCGCTGGGCAGGTGTGCCGTTCTATATTCGCACGGGGAAAATGCTGCCCACGAGGGTCACCGAGATCGTTATTCATTTTCAACCCACCCCCCATCACCTCTTCTCGGACGATCCCCAGATCGTGCGTCAACAGAATCAGCTGGTCATTCGTATCCAGCCCGATGAAGGGTTGCTCCTGAAATTCGGCATGAAGGTGCCGGGGGCAGGCTTCAGAGTACAAGACGTAAACATGGATTTCCATTATTCCGAACTGGGAGATACGTACCTCCCCTCTGCTTACGAAAGACTTCTGCTCGATTGTATGCTGGGCGATCCCACACTCTATTCAAGAGGCGATGCCGTGGAGGCAGCCTGGAAATTCATCGATCCCATCCTCAGAACATGGCAGGAACGGCCCGGAATAAAAATGCATGGCTATCCCGCCGGCAGCTGGGGCCCCGATGTGAGCGACGATCTCATCGAAGGAAAAATGACCTGGCGTTACCCCTGTAAAAACCTGTCGGATGGATATTATTGTGAACTATAAATAGTGATTGGGTGATTGGGTGCTGGGTGCTGGTTGCTGGGTGCTGGTTGCTGGGTGCTGGTTGCTAGATGCTGGTTGCTGGGTGCTGGATTGTCATCCTGAGCTTGCGAAGGATCTGTGGCTGGTTAATTGGTTAATTCGTTAATTGGATGCTGGTTGCTAGTTGCTAGTTGCTGGTTTGTTGATTGGTCAATTGGTCAATTGGTCAATTGGTTGCTGGTTGCTGCTTGCTGGGTGCTGGTTGCTGGGTGCTGGTTGGTTCTTGACCGTCATTCTGAGCTTGCGAAGAATCTGTTTCTGGTTAATTGGTTGCTTGTTGCTTGTTACTGGTTGCTTGTTGCTGGTTGGTGGGTGCTGGTTGTGAGTATGTTGATTGGTCAATTGGTTAATTGGTTAATTGGTCAATTGGTTAATTGGGTGCTGGTTGCTGGTTTGCTGGTTGCTGGTTCTTGCTTGACTGTCATTCTGAGCTTGCGAAGAATCTGTTTCTGGTTGTTGGGTAACTGGTAAATTGGTTACTGATTGGTTTGATGTATCCGCTCCTGACGGGTGACATTATGAACCCCTTTTATTTTCATAAGGTTGAAAATAAGGTTGTTGAGGTCTTCGGTGTTGTGGATATAGAGATAGATGCTGCCTTCGAAAATGCCGTCGTGGCTTTCTATGTGTATGGAGCGCATGTTAACGGTCTGATCTTCGGAAATGACTTTGGTGATTTTACTTACAATGCCGATTTGGTCGATGCCGGAGAGATTGATGACCGCCAGAAAAGAGAGAATTTTGTGGGATTCCCATTCGGCTGAAACGATTCGGTTGCCCTGGCTTGACATAAGACGAATGGCAACAGGGCATTTACGGCTGTGAAGGATGAGTTGATCGTTTTCATCAATGTATCCAACCACATCATCGCCCGGGATCGGATTACAGCAAGGGGCGATGGTATATTGTTCGGTTTCCATATCGTCCGATACCACCATCTGAGTCTTTTTGCTCTCTTTTTCGTTTTTCTTTTTTGAACCCCCGGATGGCAGGTTTTTGCTGAGAGAGAGACGCCAGTAACGAATCCATTTATTGGCGGTCTTATCACTAAGGATCTTGTTCAGATAATCCAGATTGATAACCCCCTTGCCGATTTTAAAGTAGAGTTCCTCTTTACTTGGAAGATTATAATAATTCTGGAGCTTTTTCAGGATTTTGGCATTGGTGGTGAGTTTTTTCTCATTGAGGGCTTCTTCCAGTTTTTTCTCCCCTTTTTGGATAACGGCTTTTCTTTCTTTTTTGAAGGCGTCTTTGATGCGGGTTTTGGCCTTGGCCGTAATCACAAAATTGATCCAGTCGTATTTGGGCTTCTGTTTCTCCGAAGTAAGAATTTCCACCTGGTCGCCACTTTTAAGCTCATAACTAAGCGGAACGAGTTTATAGTTTACTTTGGCTCCAATACATTTGTAACCCAGATCCGAGTGTATTTCAAAAGCCAGATCCAGAGCTGTGGCTCCTTTTGGCATCACCTTGACATCCCCTTTCGGGGTAAATATCATGATCTCCTGACTGAAAAGATTCAGTTTGAAATCGTCGAGAAATTCCAGTGAATCGGAGTCGGGATTGTCGAGGACATCCCGGATTCTCTGCAGCCAGTTATCGAGTTCCGACTCTTTTTCGTTGGAACCTTTGTATTTCCAGTGTGCGGCAAATCCTTTTTCGGCAATTTCATCCATTCTTTCGGTACGGATCTGTATCTCTATCCAATTGCCTTCTGGTCCCATTACGGTGGCGTGAAGAGCTTCGTAACCGTTGGCTTTCGGGGTGCTCACCCAGTCGCGCAGCCGGTCGGGTTTGGGTTTATAGATATCCGTGATGAGGGAATAGATGGTCCAGCACTGAGCTTTTTCGGGGATGTCCGGTTTAGGCTTGAATACGATGCGAATGGCCAGCAAGTCGTAAATCTCTTCGAAAGCAACTTGCTTTTTCTGCATCTTATTCCAGATGGAATAGATGGACTTTGGACGGCCTTTTATATCGAATTGGTATCCTTCGTTCGACAGACGTTCGATGATGGGCAGAGAAAAGCGTGTGATGAGATGCTTGGTTCTGTTTTGATAATCTTCCAGTTTTCGGGATATCTCTTCATAAACTTTTGGGTGTTCATATTTGAGGGCCAGGTCTTCCAGTTCGGTTTTTATTGTATAGAGTCCCAGTCGGTGGGCCAGCGGAGCATAAAGATAGAGTGTTTCTCCCGCGATCTTGAGACGCTTGTGTTCTGGCATGGAATCGAGGGTTCGCATGTTGTGGAGCCGGTCGGCCAGCTTGATCAGAATGACCCGGATATCTTCAACCATGGTCAGGAGAAGTTTCCTGAAATTCTCAGCTTGCCTGGACCTGGTTTGGTCGAATACGCCTTCCAGTTTGGTGAGGCCGTTAACGATGCCGGCCACTTTCTCCCCGAATATGGTCTCCACATCTTCGAGCGTATAATCTGTATCTTCCACTACATCGTGAAGAAGGGCCGCTGCTATGCCTTTGGCACCCAATCCGATCTCATCGGCAACAATACGGGCTACCGCCAGGGGATGCAGAACGTAGAGTTCCCCCGACTTGCGCCTCACACCTCTGTGGGCTTCGTTGGCCAGATCAAAAGCCTTTTGGATCAGTTTTTTGTCCTGTGGATTCTGGCAACGCGGGCACAACGCCAGTACTTCTTCAAACTTCTGCTGTATTTCCTTTTCTTCGGATGCTTGGATGGTTTCACTCATTTGTATCTGTGCCTAAAGCGACTAAATTAATTAATAATACTTGAAAAACGCATCATTGGGTCACTGATTTTTTGTTTTCAAATCATACAATTCTACTGCACCCCAGTCATTGCAAACGAAGGGAGACAATCTTTATTTGTTTTACGGGACGCCAATGTTTCCTGATGTAAAATATATATTCCCCTTCTTTTGTTCAAACCCCGGCCGAAACGATCCAGAAATCATTCCGGTTCAGGTATTTTTGGGCCAACAAGCGAATATTTTCTGGCTGAACGGTTTTTATGTACTCGATCATATTCTGATAAAACCCATAATCCAGGTCATACTCTTTAAGCGTCCTGTAAATGTCACCTGTGGAAAATGGTCCGTCAAAATTCCGGAGTAATTCGCCCATCATGTAATTTTTCACCATTTGTAATTCCTCCTGGGAAACCGGCTTTTCGCGGAGAATCTCAAATTCTTCAAAAATGGCTTCAATGGCTTTGTCACGGCTTTCACCTGCCACCTCGCTGCTGATGCCCCATATCCCGGCATGTTTAAGAGGCATAATGGATGAGCCGATGCCATAGGTCAGACCTTTCTCTTCACGGACTGAGGTCATTAATCGCGAACC
>JAWOCV010000074.1:0-4864 GCA_046483585.1 Marinilabilia sp. | reverse complement strand
TGCCTGGCGTGTAATGTGAAACAAAATTAATTGTACAAACAAAAGTTCGTTTATATAACAGGATGCCAATATTAATAACGGCAGACAGGTCATGGCGCCTGCCTGGCGACAAATGAAATAGAGGCTTTCTATCTTCCAGTAAGAGCCTTTGAGTCAAAACAGCTCTATTTCATAACACGGCAGACAGGTCTCTGCGTTTAGCCTTTTTTAAACGGGCTATTGTAAACTAAGCAAACTTTTTTATCCCATACTCTTTAACGTTTTCCGGATAATTCCTGTTGCTTCGCGCAATTGTTCTTCATTGATGATCAGGGGCGGGGCAAACCGGATGATATTCTGATGGGTTGGTTTGGCGATCAGACCGTTCTCCTTCATGGCCATGCAGACGTCCCAGGCCCCTTTGCCGTCTTCGGGCTTGATAACGATGGCGTTGAGCAGACCTTTCCCGCGCACCAGTTCTACCATTCCGGAATCGATGGCTTCCAACTCTGCCCGGAATATTTTTCCCAGCCTTTCAGCATTTTCTTCCAGCTCTTCATCTTTGATCACCTGCAGGGCTTCCATGGCCACTTTGCAGGCCAGCGGATTTCCGCCATAAGTAGAGCCGTGTTCGCCCGGACGGATCACCAGCATTATGTCGTCATCGGCCAGAACGGCGGAGACGGGATACACTCCTCCTGAAATGGCCTTGCCCAGGATGAGTACATCGGGGCGCACCTCTTCGTGATCGCAGGCCAGCATTTTGCCCGTCCGGCCCACACCGGTCTGGACTTCATCGGCTATGAACAGGACATTGTTGGCATGGCACAATTCATATGCTTTTTTCAGAAATCCGTCATCGGGGACATAAACACCGGCTTCTCCCTGTATGGGTTCTACCAGGAATCCGGCCACGTTGGGATCTGCCAGTTCGCGTTCCAGAGCTTCGGCGTCGTTGTAGGGGATCTTGACAAAACCCGGCGTGTAAGGGCCGTAACCTTTGTAACTGTCGGGGTCGGTGGACATGCTCACGATGGTAATGGTACGTCCGTGGAAGTTGCCTTCACAAACGATGATCTTCACCTGATTTTCGGGGATGCCTTTTTTCTCGTATCCCCATTTGCGGCAAAGCTTGAGGGCTGTTTCATCGGCCTCGGCGCCGGTGTTCATCATCAACACTTTATCGTAACCGAAATAACTGGTGATGTATTCTTCAAATTCACCGAGCACATTGTTGTAGAAGGCCCTGGAAGTCAAAGTGAGTTTGCCGGCCTGATCGGCCAGGGCTTTTATGATGCGGGGATGACAATGCCCCTGATTTACCGCCGAGTAGGCCGAAAGGAAATCAAAGTAACGCTTCCCTTCAACGTCCCATACAAAAATGCCTTCGCCTTTTTCTAATACCACCGGTAATGGATGGTAATTATGGGCTCCGTATTTCTCTTCGCGGGCGATGTAGTCGCTGGTGGTCATGTTGGATTTCATAATGATGATCTTTTAGGCGATTTATAACTTGGTTCTGGATTTTCCTGGTTCTGTTTGCAACGAATATTTAATTGTTTCGAAAATACGGAATTCCGCGGCTCAAAAAAGATGAATTTTGTCAGACCATTGCTGAAATATAAGAATCAGTCATGCGTGGGGTGATATTTGGTGCCTGATATGCCACTTCTGGCCATTGGAGGGATCTGGCGGAGCGCTTCCTTTTTCTTAAAACGCCACATTCAAAGATACATTGATCCGCCTTCCGGTCAGATAATTGGGAACGGCATATTGCCGGTTTGCCACATCGCTGACCCAGTAATAGGAGATGGTGTTGCTGATGTCGAACATGTTGAAGACTTCCATTCCCAGCCACATGTCTTTGATCAGTGACTGGCCCGTTGTCCGGTTGAGCCATGGCAGCAGGTCTTTTGAGAAACCAATGTCGACTCTCCGGTAAGGAGGCATGCGGTAGGTGGCATTGTAGCGGGGCGAACGGGGTGGACCGAAGGGAAGGCCGGAGCCGTAAAACAGACTCAGGTTGACTTTAAATGTGGGATTATGGGGCAGGTAATCCTGGAAAAACATGGAGAAATTCAGGCGTTGGTCCGTTGGCCGGGGGATGTATCCGGGTTCTCCGGGCTTGTCCCAGCTGTCACCGGCCAGGTTTTCCTCGGTTTTGAGCAGTGAGAGAGTGGCCCATGACTCCGTGCCGGGCACAAATTCCCCGTGCAGTTTCAGATCAATGCCGGTAGCATATCCTTTGGCCTCGTTCTTCCCGGAGTATAGAATACGCACATTATCTACCTGATAGGGAATCAGGTCGTTGAATTTTTTGTAATAGATCTCGGTGGAAAACTTGAACGGCCGTTCGAATACGGAAAAATAATGATCGATCCCTGCAAGGACTTGTTTTGATTTTTGAGTGTTCAGATTGTTTATTTCACCCGATTGAGGTGGGCGGTATTCTTTATAAAAGGGGGGTTGATAATACCATCCGCCGCTGATCCTGAAGCGTGTGCCGGGGGTGGAAAAGGGAAGTATGGTGGCCTGAAACCGCGGGGTTATATGTACGGATTGTTCCCGGTCGGAATAAATCATCCGGGTTCCGTAATTGAGCCTGATATTTCCCCACCGGCGTTGCACGGTTGAATGGTGGGTGGCAAACATCTTGATGTGGCGGGTGTGCATATCGAATGAGGCATTGCGGCTATAGCTGAGTTCAAGGTCCCGCGACCGGGGAATGGAGTAACCGGCTGAGTCGATCATCTCCCATTCGTTGATGCGGTCGCTGAATTGCTCCGATCGCCACTTCACGCCCCAGTGGATCTGGTTGCCGGGATCGAGCTGGTGGTTCCCTTTTACCGCAAAGGTGGTGACGGTAGCCAGCAGATCGTTGCGGGCATGTTGCAGGTACTCGCCCACACCTATATTTGTGGCATTTTCATCGTCTTCCGGATCGGTTATCTCCTGAAGCCAGTAGGCCCCCGCAATGTCGAATGTCTCTTCCTCAAAGGCGCGGTAATGGCTGATAAGAAATTCATAACGGTTTTTCCCGCCAGGGTCGAAATTGAATTTCACTCCTCCCATACCCGTTTCGAAACGGTCCTTCTCCTGGCCGGCAAAGTAAACCTTCAGACGCTTCACATCGCTCAAGGTTCCGAAAGTGGTTTCGCGGTCGGAGGGCACGAAGTGGTAACGGTTCAGTCCGTAATATCCCAGCAGGTCGACCGAAAATGACGGGCTGTAACGGTAAGAGAAAAAAGCCTGTGCATCCGAGAAAGCCGGATTGTAGTCCCCTTTTGTATCGAGGGTCCCCAGGAGATACCGGTTGGTTTTGTGGCGCAGACCGGTGAGCCAGGTGAGTTTTCCGTTTTTTGCCGAACCTTCGGCATGGGCGCTCATTCCCAGAAGATTGATGTTGCCTCCTGCCGCCGTGGAGTCCGGGGTTTTGTAGCTGACATCAAGAACCGAACTCATCTTGTCGCCATAACCCACACCGAACCCGCCTGAGGAAAAATAGACCGATTCCGCGAGATCCGGATTTACAATACTGAGGCCTTCCTGCTGTCCGCTGCGTACAAGTTGGGGCCGGTGAACTTCAAAACCGTTGAGATAGACCAGGTTTTCATCGAAATTTCCGCCGCGTACCCGGTATTGGGTGCTCAGTTCGTTGTCGGAGGCCACGCCCATTTGCGAACGTATGAGTCCTTCGATGGAATAGCCGGCGGGGGAGGGCAATCGCACCGATAGTTCAGGGGATATTTTTTGGGAAGTCTGATCGGGTTGCTGATCGATCGCTACTTCAACTTCCCGGAGTTCCCGGATGCGTTTTTCGAGGGTTATGGTCAGTGGCCCGTCTTCTGATAGCTGGTTGGGATTGATGACTTTTCTTTCGGGGAGGTGGTCCAGATGGGAGATTTGCAGCTCAACCGGAAAAGGCGGAGCCAGTTCAAGACGGAATGAACCGTCGGCGGCCGTGGTGGTCCCCTGCGATCGCCCTGTGACCATGATGTTGACCAGCTCAAGGGGCGACCCGTCACCGGAGATCACCCGGCCTTCAACCACGGTGGTCTGCTGTCCGCTGACCGGCAACCAGAACAATAAAATGGTGATGGTTAAAAAAAAGTTCCTGAACTTCATACAGTGACTCGTGGCTGTTGCTTTATCAACGCAAAAATAACCAAATTATTTGGGAGCCGGGGTTCTGGGATATTTTCCCTTTCGCTGACCTCCAATTTATTGCCGTTGACCGTCATTTTTAAGCGTTTCACAAATAAATACTGCAGAAAATGATTTTAAAATGGTAATTTATGTGATGAATTTTGAATTTTTAATTTTAGCCTGAATTATTGACTTCGTCGAATTTCGTTTCATAAATTATTTCCCTTATGAAACGAGCATGAATAGGTTTGTCACAAAAGAATATCGGTAGTGAGAAATTACAGTAAATCAATATTATATGAATTTTCTAATTTAATCTAACAAAAACCATAAGTTATTTAAAATATGATGTTTAACTTATTTTGTTAGTGCTTTGGTTATGTCGCAAAAGAGAGCAATCTTTCTCTCCAGTTTCGAGCTTTCAGCTTTGAGCTTTGAGCTTCGAGCTTCGAGCTTTCAGCTTCGAGCTTTCAGCTTCGAGCTTTCTGCTACTACTGACTTTGCGAAAGAGCTACTAACATCTAATAATCTAACGATCTATTAATTAATAATCTGTCCGAAAAATCTTAAAGTGGTTATGCCTACTCATCCAGGAGCAATCAACGGAAACGGAAACGGAAAACCATCGGGGTTATTGCAGTGCATCGCCATCGATGATGATGCTTTTTCGCTTCGTGTTCTTAGTCAATATTGCAGCAAACTTCCCAGCATCTCTTTGAATGCGACATTTACCAATCCT
>JAWOCV010000057.1:0-10824 GCA_046483585.1 Marinilabilia sp. | reverse complement strand
CGGAGCCATTGGAAAAAACAGGCGTTGGATTGTTGTCTGTCATTGTTTTGTTGTTATTGGTTTTAAAGTGTTTATCAAATATATAAAAATTATCCAAAAAAGAGCCATAAGTTTCCCCCGATGTATGCAATGATGATGAGCATGCTTTCCCATCCTATTTTGCCTACGCCGCGTTTTTCGCGATGTAAAAGTCCCAGAATTAAAATACTGGTCATAGCCATAGTTAGTGAGATGATGAAAACCTGTCCCTGGGTGATGGCATGGAGGATGCTTCCTTTGAAATAGGCAAAATCGGCAAAGGCAACAAAAAGAATGTCAAAGCTGTTCCCCCCGATAATGTTGCTGACTGCCATTGTCAGAGCTTTCTGGCGGACTGCTGCGATGGATACCACCAACTCTGGGAGGGATGTGGCGACTGCTGTAAATAGCATGCCCACAATGCCTTCCGATAGTCTGGTATTGTCAGCGATGAACATGCCCGTTTTAGCAATGGTATAACCGGCAAGGGAGACGATGGCGGCAAGAAAAACAAATTTGATATATATGAGCCGGGGATGTTTGGGATGAAGATTTTCCGGTTCCGGTTTATCTTTAACGGTCTGATGGGTAATTCTGGGCATCCACATGGGTTGGTCTTTGGCTTTGTTTATGAGCTTGTGGCCCAGAAAGTAGAAAAGCAAAAGCAGAATAGATGCGGGATGAACGTTTATTACAGTGGTGTCGGGACCCGACATCCCCATAAGGATGAAAGCCATGAGTCCGAGAAGAAGGACACCCTGCATGATATTGGTTAAAGAAGCGGCGGCATGTTCCAGGTTCGACTTGGTATAGGTCAGATCGGCAATGGATAAAAAGAGTGTTTGAGCGGCTATTCCTCCCAGTGCATTGCTAACTGCCAGTTCGGGGTGGTTGTTGTATGCTGCAACAACTGATGTGATAATTCCCGGCAAAGAGGTGATGCCGCCCAGGAATATGGCTCCGAATAGAGCTTCTCCCAAACCGGTAATGTCGGCCAGCCGGTCCGCTTCTTTGGTTAACCTGGTTCCGGCAATGGCGATGATGATGGCGGCAATCAAAAAAAGGATTATGGCATGAGAAAGTTCCATGTCTGTTTATTGTCGTTTGGAGGGGGTGAAATGAAAATGTTCTGCCTGATCGTTGTAAATAACTTCTATGGCGGACGGGATAACTTCGGCTTCAATGCTTTTAACCTCCCCGGTGGGTTCGCCGTCAATCTGTAAATCCTGTGCCGGTTTGACCGTAATTATTGCTCTTCTGCATGACAAGATCCGCACGTGCCTTAACCTGTGAATATTGCCGGTAAAAAAGGCAATAAGCATTCTGAAAATGTAATGCCATGGATAAGGTTTGATGATGACAATTTCGAATTTTCCATCGTCAATTTGTCCCATGGAATTGACCACCGCTCCTGTGCCATAAAAATGAGTGTTGAGCATGACCACCATGACGGCTTTGTATTTCCGTTGCCTTTGTTTGTTGCAGACTATCGTGCATTTAAAGGAGGAAGGGGTTTTTAATTCTTTAAAAAACTGGCGGGCATATCCGTACAGCCCTCTGATCTTTTCATGGTCGAAGCGTTTGATGATCCGGGCGTTCATGCCCAGGTCGCTGAGATGAACAGCCGTGTATTGTCTGTTTATTTTCAACAGGTCGATGCGTTTTGAGGCACCTCTTGCAATAACGGAAAAAGCCTGGTCAATGTTTGTTGGGAGATTGAGTTCGTATGCCATTCCGTTGGCAGAGCCGGTGGGGATGATCCCTAATTTGACCGGCCGGTTTTTAAGAATTTCAGCAAGAATGTTAACCGTACCATCTCCGCCTACCGCAACTGCTGTTTGTGGGGAATAAGTTTCCAGGGCCGAAATAATCCTTGTTTTGTCGTTCTGCCCGGTTGTTTCCAGAAAAACCGGTAAAAGGGCATGATTCTTACAATGAACAGTAAGTTCATCTTTTAGATCAGAGTGATTATGGCGACCGGCCACCGGATTGATCACGAAAAGAACCAACCGGTTTTCGCCTTCTTCTATGGGGCTTTTTTCTGAAGGAATCATTAATTTTGATAAGCTGTTTTGCCCGTTTGTAATTTAAAGGTAGAAAAAGTAATCGGAAAATGCCCTACATTAACAAAACTTTCCGCTATATCCTGCGAAAGGCCAAAAGTCCTTTTCGCAGAGCACGCCTTTGGCTGAAAAAGCGACTGGGATGGCTGGGTATTCCCACTATTGAACCATACATGGGGTTCAGCAACGGGCGGGATGTTTACATTACCGGCACAGTAATGGAAGACAAAGGACTTGACAAACCCCATTACGGTCAGAGGTTGACTACAAACATGCTGGCCATGATCAAGCGATATGTAAGTGACGAGATATCAGGAGTCAGGATAAAAGTGACTTTCCGCGATCAGTCTGATATAGTGGAAACCAACGAGCTGGGGATCTTTCATTGCTTTTTCCACTTTCATGAAGGCGTGGAAGCCGGTCCACATCTTGAACAGGCTGGTTATGAGTTGATGGACGAAGTAATTGATAATCAGGGAACCATAACAGCACGAGGCGATGTTTTGGTCGTTTCCGGAAATCCTCCTTTTGGGGTCATTTCCGATATTGACGATACGGTCATGGTTACTCACTCAACGCAAATATTCAAGAAGTTGAGACTCATGTTGTTTAAAAATGCCCGCACGCGCGTCCCCTTTGAAGGCGTGGCGGCTTTCTATCGGGCATTATACCGGGGCAGGAGCGATCAGACTGCACCCAATCCGGTGTTCTATGTTTCCAGCAGTGAGTGGAACCTTTATGATCTGCTTGTGGACTTTTTTGAATTCAGGAATATACCGGCGGGCCCTCTGTTGCTTAAGGAGTTGGAACATAGCGTTCTCCATTTCTGGAAGTCCATGGGCGGAAATCATGAACACAAACTGGAAAAGATCCGGTTTCTGTTCTCTTTTTTTAACAGGCTTGATTTTGTGCTTATCGGTGACAGCGGTCAGCGGGATCCCGAACTGTATCTGCAAATTGCCCGGCAGTACCCCGGACGTGTTAAAGCTGTTTATATTCGTTGCATTGGCCGGGCGCATAAAAACAGAAGAACACTTGAGATTGCGGGGGAAATGGACCGTCTTAAAATTCCTATGCTTCTCATTGACAATACCGAAGATGCGGCTCGCCATGCGTTAATGAACGGTTTCATCGATGCTTCATCCATGCCCGATATTGCCCGTCAGCTCGAGGAAGATCATAATATCAGTTTTACAGATGTGTTTGGCTGAAGTCAATAGAGGTTGTTGCAGAATCCTGCTATGAGACTTTTGGGGGTAGGATCAAATATCATTTTCTTTACCAGACATCTGGTAAAAAGTTAAACCTTGCCCTGCAATATGCTTCAGGCCTTTTGAAATGGGACCTATTGGTTGTTCTCAAAACTATCCGGGAGATATCCTTGCGTTTTTTTCCACCAATTTCGTCAATATTCCTACCTTGCAAATGAATGAAGTGCTTTGATTATTTGTAATTTTGGTTCAGATCAAAATTCCTGACTTGTTGAGGTTCCAGTGAACACGCCCGAATATTTCTCCGGCGTGGCAGGTGTGTTTTTAAAGCGCCTGAAGCATCACCATAAGATGCATGTGCCTGTTTTGCAAATAATGGTTTTGCATGTCGGATGCGGATGATTTGTAAATCAAAGTTAACCTCTGATTGATCAGGCTTTCACAGCAGACTGAAGTTAAGAGGCTTTTAGTGCTTATGAAACTGAAAAGGTATTTTGACATAATCTCTTTCACTCGTTTTTAAATTTTAAAATTTGATCATTTATGAAAAAACTGAATCACTCCGGCCAAAACCCAACATTTCCCTCAATGATAAGGGGAATATTGATCTTTGTTTTCCTGTTTTCTTATTTTTTACCAGTAAATGCAGAACAGAACGGCATAGTATTGAACGATTCCGCCTATTATGAGAAGCGAGGTGTAAACATCCTGATGTTTACCAACTGGTATAATGAGAACTTCAGTGATTCCAAAATGAGCGGTATAGAGATCATACACCATGGTAAGCGGACGGTTACCAATGGTGATGTAAGACTTGGCCATACACCGGAACAATGGGATCCCATTCCCAAATTCAATGGCAAGGATGTGGACCGCTCCAATAATGTTGTGGAAGCCTCCCTTGAATATCCGGAATTTGGCTATACCATAAAGACCGAGCCCGATGGGGATGACCTGATCATCAGTGTCCATCTGGACGAGCCAATACCATCGGAGCTTGAGGGGAAAGCCGGGTTCAATCTGGAATTTCTTCCCTCTGCCTTTTGGGGAAAGACATATCTGATGGATGGAAAACCCGGCGTTGTTCCCCATTATCCTTCGGGCCCCACCAGCATGGAAGCCGGGGAAGTGGTACCGGAACCGGTAGACAAGGGAAATAAACTTGTGCTGGCCCCTGAAGACCAACAAAGGCGAATCATGGTTGAATCTGATAACGAACTGCTCTTCTTTGATGGACGCAACAAAGCCCAGAATGGATGGTTTGTGCTTCGCAGTCTCCTTCCGGCAGGAGAAAAGGGGCGTGTCATTGAATGGCGGCTCAATGCTTCTTCTGTGCCTGACTGGGTTCGCCAGCCTGTAATCAGTCATTCCCAGGTGGGTTATCACCCCGATCGCGAGAAAAGAGCCGTGATTGAGCTGGATAAAAATGATGCCATGCTGGAAGAAGCGACTCTTTTTAAAATAGGAGAGGATAGCGCAAAAGAGGAAGTTTACACAGGGCCGGTGGAAGAATGGGGCATGTACCAGCGTTATCAGTATGGCATTTTCGATTTTTCTGAAATCAGTGAACCCGGGGTTTATTCCATCTCATACGGGGATGTTCAGAGCCGACCTGTGCTGGTTGATGAAGATGTTTACAGTGACATCTGGCATCCCACGCTGGACGTCTTTTTCCCTGTTCAGATGGACCACATGTTTGTGAATGAAGCCTACCGGGTCTGGCATGGAGCCTCTCATCTCGATGATGCTCTTCAGGCACCTGTCGATCACGAGCATTTCGATCTATACGGACAGGGGCCAACCACTGATACCCCTTATGAGCCGGGTGAGCATATTCCGGGATTGAATGAAGGTGGCTGGTATGATGCCGGTGATTATGATATCCGAACCCAGTCGCAGTATTACACCATCCTTCACCTGGTGCATGCCTGGGAAGATTTTGATATTGACAGGGATGAGACCAAAGTGGAACAGGAAAACCGCTACGTGGATATTCACAGTCCCGATGGGGACAACGATATTCTTCAGCAAATAGAACACGGAGCCATTGGACTGATTGCCCAGCACAGGGCTGTTGGACATGCCATCCCGGGTATTGTTGCTCCTTCCCTGGATCAGTACACGCATCTTGGCGATGGGGTTACCAAAACCGATAACCTGATCTATGATCCCGAACTGGATAGTCTGGAAGTGGATGGCAACCGAAGTGGCCGGTTTGATGACCGGTGGGCTTTCACCAGCAAATCCACCCCGTTGAATTATGGATCGGCCGCAGGGCTGGCAGCTTCGGCCCGTGCGCTTGAAGGTTTTAATCCCGCTCTTGCAGAAGAATCTCTGAATACTGCGAAAGAAGTATGGGCACATGAACAGAGCAAAGAACCGGATATTTTCCAGGTGGGCAATACCACCGGTGGTCCCATGATCCTAGAAGAACTCAGAGCTGCTACAGAGCTTCTCATCACAACCGGAGACGAAAAGTATGCAGAGCGCATCCGTGAAATGTGGCCTGATGTGAGCGAAAGATTTGGTCACCTTGCTTCAACCCTATTTCCGGCTCTCTCTTATATGGATGATGAATTTGTGAGCCAGGTAGAAGAACGGGCAGGTGAATATGTCGAGGAAATAGAGGCTCTTCAGGAAGAGAATCCTTTTGGAGTTCCCATTACCGAAGGCGGATGGGCCGGTAATGGCACTGTGATCAGCCATGCCATCACCCATTATATGCTTCATAAAGCCTTTCCTGAGTTGGTGGATACCCGTCAGGTGTTAAGGGGGCTGAATTACATTCTGGGTTGCCACCCCAATTCGTCCATCTCTTTTGTCTCTGGTGTGGGCGGATATTCTCAAAAAGTGGCTTATGGCGTCAACCGGGCTGACTTTTCTTATATCGCCGGAGGCATTGTTCCCGGTGTATTGATGCTGGATCCCGATTTCCCGGAGAATATGAAGGACTGGCCCTTCCTTTGGGGTGAGAACGAATATGTGATCACCGTGGGAGGTTCATATATTTACCTGGCCAATGCGGTGCAAGAGCTGCTTAAAGAATAGCTTATCGTGAGATAACCCAGGGTGGGATGAACTCTGCCCTGGGGTTTTATGACTTGTTTTTTATCGCCCTTTTAAAGCATGAGTCCGTTTCCAGAAATGTTGATATTATCAATCAACGGATTTTTGAAAACGGACTCAATTTTTGATAATCGTATCCTTATCAATAGATCGTTAGATTATTAGATGTTAGTAGCTCAGTCGCAGAGAAGCTGGAAGCTGTTAGCTCGTAGCTCTTAGCTATTAGGTGTTTGAATCTGGGAAATTTGTTTTTCATAGTTGGAAGCTTTAAGCTAAAAAAAGCCGGAGGCTTTTGTCCTAAGAGCTAACTGCTAAGAGCTAACTGGCTCTTAGAGTTTTTGAAATTGAACATTTGTTTTGATGTTCCTGAAACCTCGAAGCTCAAAGCTGAAGAGAATGGTTGCTCTTTTTTGCGACATAACCATAGAACCAACAAAATTAGTTAGGCTCTGCTGAAAAAGTCAGCAGACCAATTTTTTATAAAACAAAGAGATGGGTCATAACTCTCTAATAATAAAAAACTTTGCGCCTGCCTGGCGTGTAATGTGAAATAAAATTAATTGTACAAACAAAAGTTCGTTTATATTACAGGATGCTAATATTAAAAACGGCAGACAGGTCATCGCGCCTGCCTGGCGACAAATGAAATAGAGGCTTTCTATCTTTCAGTAAGAGCCTTTGAGTCAAAACAGGTCTATTTCATGACACGGCAGACAGGTCTTTGCGTTTAGCCTTTTTTTAACGGATTATTGCTTATAATTCAGGAGATTTTAAAGGGTCTTTCTTTATGAAACGAGCATGGCAATGATTGCCTCAAAAGAACATGTATAAGTTCTTGCATGCGAGCCTGCCTGGCGGTTTATGAAAAATGATATTTATTGTACAAATCAATGTTTGTTTCATATAGCAGGATAGTTATATGGAAAACGGCAGACAGGCCTGCCTGCCGGCTTATTGAAAGGAAGATCTTGTTTTTTGAGAAAAATTCTTATGAGAAAATAGATTCTTTTCGAGAAACCGTCAGGCAGGTTCCATCCGACCTTAATAAATTAATTTTATACGGATGAAAATTACACAGGGTAAATCTGCGTACTAATTCTCATGACAAAAATTCATGAATTAATCAGGCCAGATTCTTTATCTTTTCTTCATACACCTCATAATCACTCTTTCCGAAGAGTACAATACGTATGGTTTTCACATGTTCCAGGGTTGGGACCACTTCTTTAATGGCAGCTAAAGCCACATCTGTTGCTGCTTCCAGGGGGTACCCGAAAGCCCCGGTAGAGATAGCCGGGAAAGCGATGGAGTCGACTTCGTTTTCTTCAGCAAGTCTCAGAGCATTCCGGTAACAATCGGCCAGCAGTTTGTCTTCCGGTTGGTCCACACCATAAATGGGCCCCAGACAGTGAATAACATATTTGTTTGGCAGGTCGTGCCCTCCGGAAACAACCGCTTCACCTGGTTTAATGGGAGCCATAGGGCGGCATTCTTCCTCGAGGCCGGGGCCGGCTGCACGGTGAATGGCCCCCGCTACACCGCCACCAATTCGAAGCTGGGCATTAGCTGCATTGACGATTGCCGTCATGTCGGGTTGCGAGGCGATATCGCCACGCGTACATTCCAGTGTAACTCCAGAGATTGTGGTTTTCATAGCAAGTTTTTTTAGTTCTGAAAATGTTCTTCTGATTTACGCCCATGCCTTTTGAAATGGGCTTTTGAAAAAGTATTAACCAATTTACAATACAATGTTGAAGAATCAAAATCGGGCTTTTGCGATAACAATTTTGCCTTTTGCGTTGTTACTAAAAAAATAGTCACTTAAAAAACCGGAGTTATGCGTCGAAGAGAATTTATTAAAAGTGCAACAGCCACTGGAATGCTGGCGGTATCATCGTTCTCTTTTTCACCGTCTTCTGAAAAAAAGGGAAAACATATTTCAGACAAAGTACAATTGGGTAATACAGGCATTGAGGTGTCGCGACTGGCCATTGGTACCGGCACCAACGGCTGGGACCAGGAATCGAACCAGACCCGGGAGCTGGGTATCAAAGGTCTGGCCGATCTCCTTGAGGCCGGATTCGAAAGGGGCGTGTATTTCTGGGATTCGGCTGATCAGTACGGTACGCATCCTCACCTTCGCGAAGCCCTGAAAAGGATTCCGCGTGAAAAAGTCGTGATCCTGACCAAAACCCATGCCACCACCGAAAAAGAGATGCAGGCCGATCTGGACCGTTTCCGCAAGGAACTCGATACGGATTACATCGATGTGATGTTGTTGCATATGATGACCGATGCCGATTGGCCACGGCAAAAAGCAGGCGCCATGAATGTTCTGTCTGAAGCCCGTGAAGAAGGTATTGTCAGGGCCAACGGTGTTTCATGTCACACACTTGAGGCATTGAAAACAGCTGCTGAAACCGAGTGGGTGCAGGTTGATCTGGCGCGGATCAATCCCGAAGGGGCATCCATGGACGATTCTGTCCCCGTTGTTTCCGAAGTTTTGAGAGATATGAAGGCCCGTGAAAAAGCCGTGATGGGCATGAAAATATTTGGCGCAGGCCGCTTGTCGGGCAGTGCTGATGAATGCCTTAAATTTGCTCTCGACCAGGAGTTCGTCGATTGCTTCACCATTGGCATCGAAAACCTGGATCAGCTTAAAGACCTTGAAAAGCGGGTTCCTAAAGTGAGCCGGAGAGGGTAAAACGAGGTGTTATTCTCATAATTTATAGTATGTGTGCGATTTATGAAATTAGCTTCTCCTTCGTAGTTTAACTACGGAGAAGGAGCACCCCGATTTACCCTGTGTAGTATTTCCTGATCATTAAACAATGCGGTTTAATTTACTACACGGGGTGAAGCCGGCTTCTCCCGAAAATTGCAACTAACTGACTTCTTCAGCAAGCCCCAGTTTTGTATCAGGTAGGCTAAAAAGTATAATTGAAAACATCAATGTCTTTTTCAAACCTTTTGGCAATCAGTTTTTTTGTATAATCGGTATACATTTCTCTGTAATTTTTGGACTGGGAATGTGGGTTGCGGTTTTTTGTTATTTCTTTAAGATCTATCTTTCCGTTTGTCAGTTCCTTTATGTCAATGATGGCCTCTTTGAAATTTTCAATTTTGAAAACATAGTCCATCAGATTTTGTCCGTTTTCATCATAATGCCAGTCGCATTGGTTCTTGTTGAGGGTTGGGTTGACACAGGTGTCACTTGCGTAAAGATGTTGTTCGCAAAACTCTTCAAAGGAAATTTTGTTTTTTACAGGAACGCCTTCATTCCTGAAGTATAATGAAACAGTTCTTGCCCAGGGGTTCCTGACTGCAGAAAACTTGAAGCAGGAATCAAAAATTTCCTGCGCTTTTTTTCTTAAATCCAAATCTTCAGGGACTTCTTTTGTAGGAAAACTATAATTGTTGCCAAGTGTGGTTTTTAAAAGATAAACATAGATCAGGTCCCGTATCTGGCATATGGTCAGATGATGGTTGGGAATGATTGGGTCTCCCTTTTGTTGAATCTGCTCTCTGATAGAAGTTGAACCTGTCTTTGGAACAGCAATGAAGATGGCCCCTTTATCTAAATTGACCGCTTCGTTGATGATCGTGGGTTTGATTCTGTCAATTGTTATCCCAAGATTGTTTCTGATCAACTTCTTGGCTTCATATATCATGTTTTCCATATTTTTCTGGGTCATTTTGTTTCTGATGCTTTCCGCAATGCTTCGTTAAAATTTTGCAAATAATTGTTATTCAACAGTTTAATCTTAAAGCGTTGTTTGTGTTAGAATAGGGATTATCAATAACATATGAGTCATCCTTTATCTAACAAAATATGTAAACACCCAAATTTCAATCATATACATTTTTGTTGGTTCTTTAGTTATGTCGCAAAAGAGAGCAACCTTTCTCTCCAGCTTTGAGCTTCGAGCTTTCAGCTACTACTGACTCTGCGACTGAGCTACTAAGAGCTAAGAGCTAAGAGCTTCCAGCTTCCCCGCGGCTAGGTTACTTTTATCTAACAAAACATGTAAACAACCGAATTTCAATCATATACATTTTTGTTAGTTCTTTGGTTATGTCGCAAATGAGAGAGCAACTTTTCCCTCCAACTTCGAGCTTTCAGCTTCGAGCTTCGAGCTTTCAGCTACTACTGACCCTGCGACTGAGCTACTTTTATCTAACAAAACATGTAAACACCCGAAATTCAATCATATACATTTTTGTTAGTTCTTTGGTTATGTCGCAAATGAGAGAGCAACTTTTCCTTCCAGCTTTGAGCTTCGAGCTTTCAGCTTCGAGCTTCGAGCTACTACTGACCCTGCGACTGAGCTACTTTTATCTAACAAAACATGTAAACAACCGAATTTCAATCATATACATTTTTGTTAGTTCTTTGGTCGCCGTGGCATTCGAGGTCGACGATGGCGTTGTCGACGACCGACTCGGTGGGACTGGCGAGTTTGACG
>JAWOCV010000200.1:0-3969 GCA_046483585.1 Marinilabilia sp. | reverse complement strand
ACTTTTTGGTTCTGAAGAAGTTAAGTATTTTACCTTTCTCGTTGGTCTTTTTCATGAAGCGATTCAGTTTAAAATCTGAAAACACCTCATTGCCTTCGAAGACAAGGCTGTTTACTTTTACTTTATCTTTTTTATCGACATCCACATCTAGAAAGACATGATTGGGTTTATCGGGATCGTCACGCTGTACGATAGATATCTCCGTATTGAAAAAACCTTTTTCCTCAAAATAACTCTTGATGTATTTTTCTGCTCTGTCGACAAGATAAGGCGTGACCTGTGAACCACGCATCAATGATATTTTCCCCGTAATATCATCGATTTCAGATTTTTTCAGGCCAGTAAAATTAATATTGGACAAGCGGGGGCGTTCCTGAAGGTAAATTTTGAGGTATATCTCTTTGCCTTCGATCCTTTCCGCGGAAATCCGAACATCGGAAAACAAACCATAATCCCAGTATTTATCTATGGCTTCAGAGATGTCTTCACCAGGAACCTGGATTTCTTGTCCGACTTTCAGTCCTGATATGTTGGCCAGTATCTGAGGATCGTTATTCAGATCGCCGGTCACTTCAATATCGGCAATAACGTATTCCTTGGGTTTGCCTGAGTAAGAAATTTCAGGGGTTTCATTCTGGGCATCCAGGCCAACAAAAGAGAAAATTAAAAATAGGTATAGAACAAACGTACGTTTCAACATTACTAAGAATTTATTTTTTTACCTGATCACTTACTTTTCCGAACCGTCTCTCCCTTCCCTGGAAATCGAGAAGCGCTTCAAAAAAATGTTTCTTGCGAAAATCGGGCCATAATACGTTGCAAAAATATAATTCTGAATAAGCAATTTGCCAAAGCAGAAAATTACTGACACGATGTTCCCCACTGGTCCTGATTAGGAGTTCAGGATCAGGAACATCACTTGTTTCCAGATATTGGCTAAAAACATCAGAATCGATACGGGCAGGATCCAGTTGTCCATCCCGGGCATCGGCAGCCACCTTTTTCACTGCTTCAATAATCTCCCAACGCGAGCTATAGCTAAGAGCGAGAACCAGAGTCAATCCATCGTTATTTTTGGTTTCGTCCATACATATGGCCAATCTATCCTGGACATCCTGCGGGAGGGTTTCTTTGCAACCAATGGATTTCAGCTTAACATTGTTATCCATAAGAGTTTTGGTCTCAGAGGCAATGGTAGAGACCAATAAAGACATCAATGCATCAACCTCATTTCTGGGGCGATTCCAGTTCTCGGTAGAAAAAGCATAAAGGGTGAGGTACTTCATTCCCAGCTCAGCAGCTGCTTCAGTCACTTCCCGAACAGCTTTAACACCGTGTTGATGTCCATAGACTCTGGCATTACCCCGCTGGCGGGCCCATCGACCGTTCCCGTCCATAATAATAGCTATGTGCCGGGGCAGTTTTTCTTTATCCAGTTCTTCTTTAACCGACATACATTCTAATCTTCGTCACATTTCTAATAACCGGCATTACAGGGCATTTTTCTATGAAAAAGATCAAAGGTCACAAAAACACCTGCAAAGGAGTACCAGTCGTTGTTGTGCCAGTCTGTCGATTCATCAAAGCCATAAGGATCTGAAGGATCAATCACTCCACGGTCCATAACGTCAATATCGTCAACAAATGTTTTCCTGAAACTCCATTCCAGCCCAACATGCATCCAATCAGAGGCTTTCCATTTCACCCCTAAGCCGAAGGGCAAAGATAATATAAATTGTGGGTTTTCAGAATCACCATTTCCATCTTCAGGATAACGGCGATAAATCATATACCCCAACCCACCACTAATATACGGTGTGAAGCGTGTCTCATCCGGCCGGAACGGATGGTCATAATCGAAAAAATTTATCTCCAGTTGCGTCGACATTTCGGCAATGTTCCGCTCAAAACGATATTGGTTCCCCCTGGATTCAGGAAATAATATATTCTTCCGGGGATATTTTCCACTCACTTCCATAAAAGACAAACTTCCTCTAAAGGCGATACGGGGATTCAGAACAACCCTTACAAGGGTCCCGAAAGCAGGGTTGGCCTGATAAAAATGACGATCAGGATTTAAATCTCCAAGATAGTAAGAACCACCAACTAAGGCACCAACTTCAATTCTATCCTGTGACCGGGTCACGCCAGGAAAGAACAAAGCAGCAGCAATTAAAACAAGCAAAATATGTGAAATGGGAGTTAACCTCATGAATTTTGAACAACTTTAATTCCGGTTCTGTAGGGGACTCAGGTCCATAACTTCTGTTGTGTGGGAAACGAGAAGAAACTCCCTTTATTGTCATAAGGATCTGTTTCCTCAATTTCTTTTGTCGGCCCCCCACATCAATTTATTCCTGAGGGTAGCATAAAAACTCTGACTCTGTCTTTCAACCATATGAATGGAAAATCCGGCTTTTCGGATCCTGAGCTCAGTGTCTTCATTTACCACCATACTCCGGGAATCAAGGGAAGTCAGGAAATTTCCACCCCTCCCTTCTACTTTCAGGGTAAGCTCCATATGATCAGGTACCACCAGCGGCCGAACTGTTAGATTGTGAGGAGCGATGGGGGTAATAATGATGCCCTGTGATGAAGGATGCATGATGGGACCACCAACACTCAATGAATAAGCCGTTGATCCGGTAGGTGTACTGACGATCAGGCCATCGGCCCAATAAGAATTCAGAAATTCATTATTCAAATATGCATGAATCGTAATCATGGAAGAACTGTCACGTTTGTGAATGGCAAGTTCATTCAGGGCGAAACCAAAATCTCCTGTCAGATGCTCCGGCGTACTAAGTTCAAGCAAAGAGAGTTCTTTGACCCGGTAATGCCCGTTTTCTATCTCTTCGAGGGCAACGGGAAGTTCATGTCTGGAAATATCGGCCAGAAACCCAAGGCGACCACTGTTAATCCCGACAATAGGAATTCCGCTGTCACGTACATAAGTGACCGCTTCGAGGAAAGTACCATCCCCCCCGATGCTGAAAAGCATGTCCACAGAGGGCAGCTCTTCCGGGTTTGAAAAATATCCGGCTACCTCGGGTTTGATTTTCACCTTTCGCAGGAGAAAATCATAAAACGGCTTGTAAATAAATACCCTGGTATTTTGATGAAGGAGATGATCAAACAACTGCCGGCAATTGTCATAAAATACTTCCCCAAAACTTTTTCCGAAAATGGCAATTTCCATCTTTTTTATGGACGAAGATATAAAAAACGGTCCGAACAGAGTATCAGACACTGAGGTATTTCATCAAAGATTCATAATTTCGGCGTGTTGTGTCATCTACATGAGATTCGCCCACATAGGTGGATTTTATTTTATAGTCATAACGTTCAAAAGCATGAACAACATCTTTGACGTTTACGTGATTAATCTTAATTGTCAGTAATATATTGTCGGTCGAGCGGTTTTGTGTCACATATAAACTCAGTATCTTAGCATCTGCATCTTCTACGAGACGTGCGATTTCGGAAAGTGCATAATCCCTGGGGCCCAATTCAATTTCAATGATCCCCCCGGGATTATGTGCTGCTATCAGATCAGAAAAATGCAACAGGAGTTCATTCTGTGTGACCACGCCCATGTATTCCTCTTCACCATTCAGCACGGGAACCAGGGTAAGTTTCAATCGTGCAGCGGTTTCAATAATGTCATATATGTGCTGATACTCGAACACATAAGGTTTCATAAACGACAACCTATGATTCCCAAGGGGCTCGTCAGCCGCATTCATATCATAAATATCGGCATCGGAAATAAGGCCAAGAAAAACACGATTGTTTACAATAGGAAGATGTGAAACTCTAAAAGCTTCCATCCAGCCCAAAGCATCCAATCCGCTGTCTGAAGTTTTCAGCGCCGGAACAACATCTGATAATAAATCTTTTGCCAGCATAAAATGTCCTTTCAGAAAATACTTTGTACCTTTACAACTTTACATCAAAACCAGCATTGGC
>JAWOCV010000194.1:0-11845 GCA_046483585.1 Marinilabilia sp. | reverse complement strand
CATGGTGTTTTTCGAGTTCACTGCGCAGGTCGCCTGACTCGATGATGGTTTCCGTATCGGTGACAATACCGTAAATACCAAAGTTCGCAATTGCTCCGAGAATAATAATAAGAACGGATATTGCCCCAAAACTAATAGCAAATTTGATCTTTAGACTTGTGTCTTTCCATTTTTGCGATAAATTGCTTATTATTTTCATGTTCTTCATGGTCTAGATAGTAATAGAATAGTCCGTTAAACTTTCTTAAGCGCTTAATATTTAATTATTTAGGGCTAATTGGTTGTTTTGGTTAAAATACAGATTGTCAGTAATATATGAATCATCTTAGATCTTACAGCAAAAAAATCTAATGACTCTGGTGTGAATAGATAAGATGAATAATAAATGGATTGGGAAAGGATACAGCTATTGATGCTACGGCAATGTTTAAAGTTGGTTGCATGTTTTGGGATTAAAAAATGCTAAATAGTTTAAACATTCTAAATTAACTGAATATGTTTCTATTTGACGTGACTGTCTGTATTAGTCCGTTATACAGCGGGTATATATGTGGACAACATAAATTGGACGTTTAATAAAAACCACTTTAAATGAAACAAAAAAGACGTTTGTTTAAATGTTGTTTGTTTAGTGGCTGATTAGAGTTTCGTATAATATTCGAAGAAAAGTTGATGAATTGATACTTTTTGTTGATCATTGGTCGAGTAAAAGAGATCAGTGATTGAATTGTTTTTCTTTGGTGGAAAAAGAAGAGAAGTGGGGAATGTCAGATGGTTAAACAAAAAAGCCCCGCAAAAGAATTGCGAGGCTTAGTACCCGGAGCGGGACTTGAACCCGCACAGCCGCAATGGCCACTGGATTTTAAGTCCAGCGTGTCTACCAATTCCACCATCCGGGCAGATTTGAGATCTTTATTTTAGAATTGCAAATATAGTTTTTTTCCTTTCTTCTACCTTGGGTGATCGGATAATTTTCTTAAAAAACGTTTCCCCTTGGTGGTTTTGAGTTTTTTTTGAGGCGAAAATTTATATATGGATAATCGGGGTTAGGGCATATACATATCAGATCAAAAATTTTTTCTTCGGTTATTTTTGATCTCATAATAACAGGAAAAATCCGGCAGGCTGCTGCCACCAATAAAAATGGGATGAATGAACAAATGGTGGTATAAGTGTTTTATCCTCCTTATACATGGTATTAAAAAAAATTGTTCCTTTGCAGATATTTTTAAATTCGATTTTATTGTTATGACAAGTTCAGTTTATTCAGTAATTACCGGAACAGGTTCATATATTCCTCCGGATATAGTAAAAAATGAGGATTTTCTTCAGAATGCATTTTATTCGCCTGCTGGTGAAATAATGACCAAGCCGAATAAAGTGATCATTGATAAATTTCGGGAAATTACCGAGATAGAGGAGCGTCGTCATGTGGAGGATCAATATGTGGCATCTGATATTGCTGCTTTTTCTGCGAAAAAAGCTTTTGAGGAAAGCGGAATTGATCCCGAAACGCTGGATTATATTATCGTAGCTCATAATTTTGGCGACGTGAGTAAGGAAACCATGCGGAGCGATATTCTCCCCTCTTTGGCTTCCAAAGTGAAATATAAGTTGAAAATAGAGAATCCATATTGTGTTGCTTACGATGTTCTCTATGGCTGTCCCGGCTGGATTCAGGCCCTTATTCAGGCCGATTTTTACATAAAATCCGGGCAGGCCAAAAAAATACTTGTCATCGGTACAGAAACTCTGTCCCGCGTTTCCGATCCCCATGATGTAGACAGTATGATCTATTCTGACGGAGCTGGTGCTGCGATTGTTGAGGCGAGGGAAAGCGATCATCCTGTAGGCATTATTTCGCACATTGCCCGTACCGATACACATGATCATGCATGGCTATTGCGAATGGGACCTTCAAATAACCCGGCCGTCGATCAGAAAGAACTTTTTCTGAAGATGGATGGACGTAAAGTGTATGAATATGCTTTGCATACCGTTCCGCCAACTGTAAAAAAATGCCTCGAAAATGCCGGGATTGATATATCGGATGTCAAAAAAGTCCTGATCCATCAGGCCAATGCAAAAATGGATCACGCCATTCTGGCCCGGTTGTTCAAGCTTTATGGTCTAAGGACTGTTCCAGGGAATGTTATGCCCCTGACCATATCTCATCTTGGCAATAATTCTGTTGCTACAGTGCCTGTTTTATTCGATATGGTTATTAAAAAAATGCTCCAAAACCACCGTCTGCACCATGGTGATCATTTTGTTTTTACTTCTGTAGGGGCGGGTATGAACATCAATGCCATTGTTTATCGAATGCCCTGATCGGACAATCTTGGCGTGTTTTTTGTAAACAAAGAGTTACTTTCGCCTTTTACTAAGGGAAAGTGGACAACCGTTTTTGGTTCATCTATTTCCCAAAATGCAGGATGTGGTTGTGAGAATGAAACGGACAAAAGGCTTTAATGGATTTATATGTCTGTTGAAGCCATTTTTAAATCCACATGCATCGAATAATATAGATATATAGAAACCGGGGTTTGTCTCTTTGCGAACACAATATTAAAGGTTTGTGTTATTATATGTGTGAAGTTGTTTTTTGAACAGGAACAATGATGGCTGAAATAATTGAAACGAGTATGAGGTTTTTTCTTTCACTTCTGTGAAAATGGTTTTGCTTGTAATTTCAGACCTCGTGAATCAAATTTTTTACTGATGATGAAAAAGATTAGTTTTTCTGTCTTCCTTGCCTTTCTGCTGGGAACTCTGACAATGCATGCCCAGGTCCTGGAGCCTGTTAAATGGGAGTTTTCGGTCAATGAATTGTCCGACACAGAAATAGAAGTTGTTGCTGAAGCTTCAATCGATGAGAATTGGCACCTATATGCAGCAGATATTCCCGAGGGGGGACCAATAGCCACATCCCTCAATCTTGCTGAATCCGATAAATACGAAATAAATGGAGAATTGCGTCAGGAGCCTGAACCGGACTTGCAGCACGATCCGAATTTTGATATGGAGCTTGCCTGGTTTTCTGATGAAGCGCGGTTGATTTTGCCGGTTGAGCTTAAAGGAGACGTTTCGGAGATTGAAGGTTATGTGGAGTTTATGTCATGTGATGATGAACAATGTCTCCCGCCGGACCGCGTTGATTTCGCTCTTCAGATTGGAGATGGTTCTGAAAAACCTGAGAAGAGTGATAAGCCCGGCGGCGATGAGACCTCCGAAGAAAATAAGGAGGAAGCCGCCCCGGTTTCTGAGGATGAAGGCTCCGGAGAAGGTGTCGGATCGGAGGAGGCTGCTGCTTCCACAGGAACTGAAGGAATTCAGGAAACAGCTGAGGAGGCCGAGCCCGAAAGCAACTGGGCCATTTTTTTTATGTCTTTTCTGGCCGGTTTTGCCGCATTGCTTACGCCTTGTGTGTTTCCGATGATCCCCATGACGGTCAGTTTCTTTACCAAGCAAAGTAAAACCAAAGCTGCCGGATTCAGGAATGCCATATTTTATGGTATTTCCATAATTATCATCTATGTTATTTTGGGAACTATGGTAACGGCTATTTTTGGTGCCGATGTTCTTAACGAGCTTTCCACAAATCCATGGTTCAACCTTTTCTTCGCAGCTCTTTTGATCGTTTTTGCCATATCATTTTTCGGTGCTTTTGAAATTGTATTACCAAATTCGTGGGTGAGTGCAGCTGATCGGGGAGCTGACAGAGGTGGCTTTGTCGGGGTTTTCTTCATGGCGTTTACGCTTGCTCTCGTTTCATTTTCCTGTACAGGTCCCATTGTCGGGACATTGATCGTACAGGCGGCCTCCGTAGGCGGGATAGCACCTGTGATCGGGATGCTTGGATTTTCACTGGCTCTGGCCCTTCCATTTGCCCTTTTTGCCGCTTTCCCGGGATGGCTCAATTCGCTGCCCAAGTCCGGCGGATGGCTCAATTCGGTAAAGGTTGTTTTAGGCTTCCTGGAATTGGCTTTTGCCTTCAAATTCCTGAGTATTACCGATATGGTGCTGGGGTTAAACATCCTTGAACGTGAGGTGTTTATCGCCATTTGGGTTACAATATTCGGTGCTCTTGGGTTCTATCTTCTCGGAAAGCTCCGGTTGCCACATGATTCACCCATGGAATATCTCCCTGTTTCACGCCTGATGCTGGGACTCCTGACAATCGCCTTCACAATTTATATGATACCGGGACTTTGGGGAGCCCCTGTCAACCTGATAAGTGGATTTCCACCACCTAACAATTATGCCGAATCGCCTTACGGCGTAGGCAACAAAGCCCCAGGCTCCGGAAGTGGCGGTTCCACAGATATGACAGAGGATATGCATCTTGGTCCGCAGGGCATACCTGCCTTTGATGATTATGAAAAAGGTCTGGCGTATGCAAAGCAGGTGGATAAACCTTTATTGCTTGATTTTACAGGGAAAGGATGCACCAACTGCAGGAAAATGGAGGATGCCGTTTGGTCCAATTCAACAGTGAAAGATATGCTGGCCAATGATTACGTTCTGGTCTCCTTATATGTGGATTTCAGGGAGAAATTGTCCGAAGAGGAACAATATACCTCGGAAGTGACCGGGAAAAAGATTCGTACCATAGGAAATAAGTGGAGTGATTTCCAGATATCGAGATTTGAGCGGAACAGTCAGCCTCATTATGTCATTCTCGGTCATGATGAAGAAGAATTGGTCGATGACCGGGGGTACAATACCAATGTAGACGCATATATTAACTGGTTGAAGGAAGGCTTGAAGGCTTTCAGGGAAAAGAATAGTGTGCCCGGCACTTAAATTCAATCAGTCCGTTTTTGTGAAGACCTTGTTTCGGTTTAAAAAGACCGGGCAGGGTCTTTTTATTTAACACCGATTTAGATGAAGTCAAAAGATCATTAGATCTCCAGATCTGAGATGATTCATATGTTATTGATAATCCCGTTTTAAAACAATAGATCGTTAGATTTTAAGATTTAAGATGACCCATATATTGTTGATAATCTGTATTTTAACAAAGATAACCATCTGGCTCTAAACAATTGAATAACAAATGCTTAAAAAAGTTTTTACTGAATATTAGTCGCTGTCGGCGACAGGGATTATTTATGAAACGAAGTTCGACGAAGTCAATAATCCGGATTAAAAGGATTTGAGATCATTTTGTCTAAATTAAATCAATATTGGTAAAAATCTTCTTTACCTTGATCCCATATTATTTTAGATTTGGTCTAAAGACTGATGTTCATTTTTTTGATGCACTGTTGCCTTTAGCCTGCATTGTTCATAAATTATCTATTACGATGCTCGACTATCGGCAAAACACAAGCGTCCTCATCAAATTTGATTTGAAAATAGTTCACTATTGACTTTCGTCGAACTTCTTTTCCCTGCATCAAATTTGTCTGTGGTTGCTTGCGTTTTTTGATATTTGAACATCTCATGACCAAAGCTATGAATAAAGCAGGTTAGAGAAATACTTGTTTCGATTTGATGGATGAAAATTCTTCGAAAGGCACTAATTCGGTCAGTTTGGATTTTAAGATATCATTAATGAAGGAAATTTTAACCAGTCACGGGGATGAGAAAGGTTTTACCACTGATATTGTTGATGCTGGTTGGTCCTGTTTTTTTGACGGCCCAGTCAATTGATTTTTATAATCTGGAAGAGGAGCAGCTTTATGATCCTGATCGTAAATATAATACCTGGTCGTTAACAGCCGGTTATGGGCCTGTGGTCTATTATACCGATGTCGTGGATTATACTGTTTTTCCGGGCCACAATTGGCGGTTTGGACCAACGGTTATGCTGAGCAAGCAGTTTGGCCGGCCATGGTCTGTCGATGCCCAGTTTCTGACGGCGGATATGTACGGAGAGAAGAATTCCCGCTACTTTTCAGGAAATTTTTATGACATTTCCCTGAATTTGAATTTCAGTATTAACCAGCTTGTGATGTTTGGTCCCATCGATGATCGCCTGAACATCTATGGAAAAATTGGGCTTGGCACCAATCATTTTCGTGCCAGGCAAAAAAGTCTGACCACAAGGGACTGGGTCACGGTGGGTGAAGTTCATAATTCCACGCCGGGTTATCCTAAACCCTATGGCTGGGAGGAGGATGATTACCTGGCTCTTGGTTATGAGGTGTCAGATCCGGATCAAAAGACCGACCGGCAAAGTGAGATGTTTGTTCCTTTGGGCATGGGTGTTGATTATCGGATTAATAAGAGTTTTGATGCCGGTTTTGAGGTGACTTTGCGCAATCTTACGCAGGACAATCTGGATGTAAATCTTACAGGCGCTGATAACGACTCTTATATGTCTACTGCTCTTACCGTCACTTACAAGATTGGAAAGAAGGACAAACGACATGCTCTCTGGACCTACAAAGATTTCAATCTGGCCTATGAACGCGAGCGTGAGGGCGATCCTTTGGCTCAGGAACTAGATTCTCTGCGTAAACGTTTGGACTATCTGGCAGCCAATGATTCGTCGGTTACAGATACCACTCTGATTTATCGTGAAACAGTGGAAAGGCGTGATGCGCTGGCAGCTTCTTTATTTTTCGATTTCGATAAGGCAGTCGTCAAGCCCGATGGCCATAAAGTTCTGGCTATGGTTGCCCGTTATATGAAGGAGAATGAAGATGAACGGGTTCTTGTTCAGGGGTATTGTGATGAACGGGGACCTGATGATTACAATGTGAAGTTGAGCCAGCGACGTTGTGATGCTGTTGTGGATATCCTGATCCATGATTACGGAATAGACGGAGAACGTTTCGAAACTGAACCAATGGGTGAGACCGGCTTACTATCCGACACAAAAAAGCTTGCCCCGAGAGGCATCCACAGCGTTAACAGACGGGTTGATATTTTCCTTGTCAGAGAAAAAAAATCTGAAGAATGAGATTATTGGTTGTTATATTTTTCCTGTCTTCCATCCAGTCTCTTTTCTGTCAGAAGAAGGGGGGCGAGGAATTTGAAAAAACGCCCGAAATGATATATTCATTCGGACAGGACTATAATACCTGGTCGGTTTCTGCTGGTTACGGACCGGTATTTATGTATGCCGATCAGAGTGGGTACCGGTTATTCCCGGATCAGAAAATTGATCTTGGTCCCTCCTTTTGGCTGACAAAACATTTGGTCCCGGCTTTTGCCCTGGAATTGCAATATTTGCAAAGCGATATGCAGGGAGAGGAGGGAATGTATGCTTTTGATGGCGACTTGATGGATGTTTCCCTCAACGGCATTGCCGTGATCAATCAGATGTCGGCCCGTCCGGGTCCGATCAATGATCGCTGGAATTATTATCTGAAAGTAGGAGTAGGCGCCACCCTTTTTCGCAGTCGCCTTCTCCACAGTGACACCCGTAATGTTGTGACGCGTGAAGAGCTTTACGGTACAGATGATTCCGAACATGTGGTTTTGGGATACGATGTGGAAGATCCCGCTCAAAAAACCAGTCGGCAAGCCGAAGTGGTTGTGCCCTTCGGATTCGGGGTGATGTACCGGATCAATAACAGTTTCGATGCGGGAGTTGAAAGTATTCTCAGGTTTTCCTCTTCGGATGAACTTGATAATATTTTAACGGGCTCGACCAATGATCGTTACTTATTCACAGCTTTAAACGTAAGTTATAAATTTGGGAAAAAAGATCGCCGGCATGTCCGCTGGACCTACCGGTCCGAGAATATGGATATGTTCGGACGAACGGAGAGAGATCCCATGGAGGACGAAATACGACGTCTGGAAGAAGACATGGCCGAATATGAAGCGAACCGGCCTGTTGATAAAGATTCGGTCATTATTGTAGAGACCCTGCGGATTGTCTACGAGCAATATCGTGTGCGGTCCATCTTTTTTTCTTCCGGCCGCAGCAGAGCATTTTCACCGGCTGATCAGTTGTTGATGGGGGAGGTGGCTGTTGAACTTTGGAAAAATCCGGAGAAAAAGGTCATTCTTTATGGGTATTCAGATACTACCGGCTCTTCAGATGACAATATGGAGTTGAGTCGTCAACGATGCCTGGCTGTAAAGGACTTCCTTGAAAATGATCTGGGAATTGCTCCTGAACGGATCGAGATCGAGCCCAGGGGGGATGTTGACCCGCTTTCGCCGGTGGAGGAGCTTTCCCCGCGTGGCCGGCAGGCGGCCAATCGGCGTGTGGATATGATCGTGGAATAACTCTGGCATGAACCTTTTGAAGCTGCTTTTTGTTATATGTTGCCTGCAGAACATTTCTGTCGGTGAGTATCCACAAACATTAGGCTTATGAAGAGACAAGAGTTGGTGTATTGCAGAAAAAAGCTTATGGACCGGGATTTTCTCTATGGAATATTTGCAGGATATGGTTTTGTGAAAGACCCCGATGAGTTTTTTAAAGCTCCGGGTGAGTGGTTACCTCCTGAAAGGGATGTTGAAGAAGACTTTTGTGTCGGAGGCGTTGAAGATGACCAGTAAACAGGAGCCGATAACCGTTTTATTCGATGGATTTTGTGTATTATGCAGTGGGTTTGCCAGGTGGTTACATAAGAAAAGCCGCCCGAAACTCCGGCTTATAGCTATGCAATCCGAAGAAGGATCAGCTGTTATGCGCAGGCATGGTCTTCCGGGTACAATGGCCGAAGAGGTTATTGTGGAAACCGGATCCGGCGAAATCGTAACCGGAGCACCGGCCATTATCTTATTGTTAAGGTATACTGGTAAATCCGGCCGGATAATTGCCCGTTTACTAAGGATGTTTCCTGACTCCTGGATAAAGGGGGGATACCGGGTGGTGGCCCTAAACCGCTACCGGTGGTTTGGAAAGAAGGAGTCGTGCACCATTATTCCGGATTAAGTTCTCCCTTTTGGTCTTTACGGTATTTTGCTGAGAGCATAGCAAGTGTTTTTCCGAAGATCTGCAACGCTTCATTTGTCTCATTTGTGATCTCTTTTCCTTTTAGTTTAAGTGCAAAAGCGTTGTACATGGCTGCCAGCATGAGCTCTACATCATGTCCGGGGGTGGGTTTCATTTTGGGTTCCAACTCTTTGATCAGAGGGACTGCTTTCATAAATTGCTGCTGATAAGCGGCCTCTTTCGATGAGTTCATCAGCTGCATATGCAATCGGTTCAAATCGTTCACGGTGTTGGTGATCACCTGGAGATGTCCGGTTTTTTCTTTTTTTTCGTTTTTCATCATGGAAACCAGGTTTTCATACCATTCACGCAGCTCCTTTTTGACTTCTTCGGGCTGTTCGTACTGCGAAATAATGGTCTTTTCGATGGCTTCCATGTCAAGGCCGGCTGCCCTGATCAGATCTTCTATTTGCCACATGTACAGGACATAACCGGCAATATCGTTCTCTTTTTTATGTTTTGCTATGATCATAATTGACTTCTCTTTAGCAGGATCTTATCAGCAATAATCCGTTAAACTTTTTCAAGTGTATGTTATTCATTCGTAAATAATTGATTTATGTATTTGGGCGAATGGAACTTGCATGAAGGCACTTATACATCTTCTTGTTGCGTAAAAACCTTTTCATACTCGTTTCAATGGTTTAATATTAAGGAGTTGTTTGTAATAAAACACCGTTTATCAACAACATACGAATCATCTTAAATCTCAAATCTAAAAATCTAGAATTCTATTATATCAGAACACATCGCTTTAATCGAAGAATCCCCATCCTTGATTGTCCAGTTGGTCAAGGTCGCGCCGTTCTTTTTTTGTGGGGCGTCCGGTTCCTTTTGGGCGATCCATCTTTTGGATCATTCGAGCTTTATCGAGAAGATCGGTCTCCTCTTTAGGTGTAATGTCTTCGATAAAATCAGGAACAAGTTTTGCTCCCATTCGTTTTTCAGAAAGATCGAGCACTTTATAAGTTTTGACAGCGGGGGGGACTTTTATGGAGATTTCGTCTCCGCGACGGATCTGCCGGGAAGATTTCACCGTCTGTCCTTCGATGGTGATGCGTCCTTTTTTACAAGCCTCCGCTGCCATACTCCTGGTTTTAAACAGTCGTACGGCCCACAAAAATTTGTCGATGCGTACGCTTTCTTCTTCCATAATTATTGATCTTACTTGTTATTGAATTGGCTCATGGTTTTTGCCAGTCCGATGGTTCCAAAGCTTTTAATGATCTCGATGGCGCGATCGATTCGCTCGGGCAGTGCTGCTTTTTCCTCTTTATCCCATTTGCCCAGCACATGCTCAACCTGACGTCCTCTGGGAAAATTGTCGCCTATGCCAAAACGTAACCGTGCAAATTGATTATGACCAAGGATCTCGTGAATGTTTTTTAGCCCGTTGTGCCCTGCATCACTGCCCTTCGCTTTTAAACGCAGGGTTCCGAATGGCAGAGCAACATCGTCAACGATCACCAGAAGCCGTTCAGCCGGGATCTTCTCTTTTTTCATCCAGTAGCTGACAGCGCGCCCGCTGAGATTCACATAAGTACTTGGTTTCAGCAGGACAAATGTTCGCCCTTTGAATTTGTATTCCGCCACGGACCCGTAACGCCGGTCATCAAATTCAATGCCGGCTTCTTTGGCCAGAGCATCCAGTATGTCGAATCCGATATTGTGGCGGGTATGTTCGTATTTTGTCCCGATGTTGCCCAGTCCTGCGATCAAATATTTCACTGTTTCCTCTGCTTGTTCTTGTTTGTCTGCCGGATGCAGAAATTGTTTTATGCTGCGGATAAGTTGGTTCATGATATCTCTGTTTCTCCCTGACAAAAATACTGGATTTTTAGGATTGTTCACAGGTCAAAAACACAAAAACCCCCATGTGGAATCACATGGAGGTTTTTTGTGGTTAATACCGGGTTTATTCTTCTTCCTCGGTCTGACCGGCAGCACGTGCAGCCCTGGTCAGTTTCACAGAAACGACTACCTGGTTTTTGTTATTCAATAATTCCAGATTTTCGAAATTGAGGTGTCCGACCTGAATACCTTTACCCAGTCCGAGTTTGGAGATGTCGACCTCCAGAAAGTTGGGTATATCCTTTGCCAAAGCTTTTACCTTTAGCTTGCGCTTTTCCAGGTTCAGTTTACCACCTGCTTTTACACCGGGGGCCAGTCCTTTTAACTTGACGGGTACTTCAACGGTGATAGGCTTGTCCTCAAATATTTGAAGGAAGTCTACATGGAGCGCATCTTCACTAACCGGATGGTATTGAATATCCTGAATGATGGCATCATAAACGGTTCCGTCAACATCCAGCTTAACCAGATGGACATTTGGGGTATAAACCAGTTTGTTGAATTCCTTCAGGAGGGCCGATACATGTAAAGTCTCTTCACCGCCATAGATAACGCAGGGCACTTTGCCTTCTCTTCTTACTTGTTTGGTGGCTGATTTGCCAAGGTTGTCACGCTTGTTAGCTTTCAGTTCAATTGTTTGCATTGTTTTAATTTTAATTGTGTTACTCAAAATTAAGATTGTAATGAAAAACCTTAATTTCCCATCACACCGTGCCTTTTTAGCGGGCGCAAAGGTAATAATTATATGACAAATTGTGTGCTTATGGATTGATAATTATAAACTTTATCAATGGTGTCTGCAAAAAGTTGGGCGGCGGACAGCACCTTAATCTTTGGTGATTTTTTACTTACCGGGATGGAGTCGGTGACATAAATTTCTGAGATTTTCGAATTTTCGATGTTCTCGAAAGCGGGCCCCGAAAGAACGGGATGTGTTGCAAATGCTCTGACGCTGCGTGCTCCCTGTTCGATCATCATATCGGCGGCTTTGGTAAGTGTTCCGGCTGTATCGATCATGTCGTCAAGGATGATCACGTTTTTGTCTTCTACCTCGCCAATGATCCGCATTTCGTCCACCACATTGGC
>JAWOCV010000312.1:0-7216 GCA_046483585.1 Marinilabilia sp. | reverse complement strand
AACGGCGCCTTTTATCACAACATGGCTGTCAGAATCATTTTGTTGGGCGTTGTCGTCTTCATTGGCTGCACTTACCTGAACGTATTGGAAGTTCATGGCCAAAAGGATGAACAGGACGTACAGGATTTTTCCGGTCAGAAAATTTCTTGTTTTCATGGTGTTTTTTTATCGGTTGACTATAGGTCTGTTTTTAAGGGGTAAAGATTGATCAACGAGTTAAGTATTGATTTGAATTATACCGTTGATGGTTCATCTTTTACCCTTTTCATTATATAGACACCATGAATGGCAAAAACCCTTATCGCCGTATGCAAAAAGAAATCGTTGAAGTTGAAATTAAAATTGATGGATAACGGGCAAATTGTCAATTATTCATTTATCACTGGGTGTACCCTTAACCCGGATCCATTCACTAATGAGGCTTTGCCTTGCGCTCAACTTCGGAAATCAAAAAACTTTTTTACTTTAACGGCTTCAACAAATACTCCAGTCCGTTTAACCTGATCTCGTACATGGTACCCAGGAGCATCCCGAGTTTTCCTTCGGGAAAGCCTTTTTGGCTCATCCATACGAGGTAAAACTCGGGAATCTCGCTAATAAACCGGCCTTTGTATTTTCCAAAAGGCATTCTGGTTCTGACCAGATCTTGTAATATACCAGGATCGACGTTTGCTCCTCTTTCCATGATTAAAAGGTGTCGGGGTGGGGACCAAGTCTTTCATTGCGGTCAAGACTGTCGATCCGTGCCATGTCCTCATCCGATATGTGAAAGTCAAAAATATCGGCGTTACTTTCTATTCGATCTTTGTGAACACTTTTGGGAATGGTGACCACCCCTTTTTGCAGATCCCAGCGCAGGACGATCTGGGCGATGCTTTTTTGATATTTTTCGGCCAGTTCCTGCAAAAGATTGATGCCGAATACCTTTCCCTGCATCAGCGGACTCCAGGCTTCATACTGGATGTTGTTCTTTTTGCAGAAATCAAGAAGGTCTTGTTGTACAAGGTAAGGATGAAACTCAATCTGGTTCACCATTGGTATAACACTGGCTGATCCCATCAGATCCTCAAGATGGTGTTGCATAAAATTACTGACACCGATGGCTTTTATCCGCCCTTCATCGTATAAGGCTTCGAGGGCCCGCCAGGTTTCTTTGAACTTGCCTTTCACAGGCCAGTGAACCAGGTAGAGATCCAGGTAATCCGTTTTCAGTTTGCTGAGCGATTTGTTAAATGCATCAATGGTCTGGTCGTATCCCTGATCTGTGTTCCACACCTTACTTGTGATAAAGATATCATTACGTGGGAGGGAGTGGGATTTTACGGCCTCACCAAGTCCGTCTTCATTTTGATAGAAGGCAGCGGTGTCGATGTGGCGATAACCATAGTCAAGGGCCCAGTGAACGGCTTTGATGATCTCATCATTTGGCGTTTTGAATACGCCCAGCCCCAGGTAGGGCATCTTAGTACCGTTGGCCAGTTCGGTGGTGCCTTTTATGTCTGTTAACTTCATATGAAAGTGATTTATGGGGTTTTACATTATTTTTAATCGCTCGGGCTGTAGGTCTTTGACCCATTTGTTTACAACATACTTATTTTTTTCCATCCATTGCCTCACTCCGTTTCCGGGATCTGTAGCCACTTTTACCTGGTCAATGAGACTGTTGAATTGCTCATCAGTCAGTTTCATTCGGCGGAAAAATTCGGTGGCATTTGGATGTTCGTCCATGCTATTTTTGTTTCCAAGGGCATAGATGTGTTCATCGGTCGGGAACACATTGTCGGGGTCTTCAAGAAAACGAACCTCATGCCGGTTAAATATCCAGTGGGGCTCCCAGCCGGTTACCACAACCTCTTTTTTTCTTTGAATGGAATCGCTCATTTGAAATGTCATCTGGTCATCGGATAATGTGACCAGTTCATTTTCCAGTCCGTAATGTGCTATGGCTTCCTTTGTGCCGGTCATGATACCGGCCCCTTCGTCTATCCCAAGAATGGCCATGTCTTTTTCCCTGAGGTCGGGGATGGATTGTAATTCGCTGTAATGGGGAACCACCAGCCCTGTTTGGGGATTTTGAAAGACCTTTCCAATGGTGTCAATTTTTTCTTCGTGCTTTATAAAGTACTGTCGATGCGTACGGGGGAGCCAGGCATCGGCAAAATAATCAGCTTCTCCGGAAGCCAGTTCATTATAAACTGATTCAATATCGGTGAGTTTTAATTCTACCTCATACCCCATTTTTTCTTCAAGTATAGTGCCGGCCAGCAGGGTGATGGCTATGCTTTCGCTCCAGTCGGTATAATGGATATTTAAGGTTTTCTGTTCTTCTTCACCGGATTTTCCGTCATCCGAGAAATTACAGGATGAACAGAAAACCGACAGGAGAAAGATTCCTGCCAGTATTATGGATGAGCTTTTGAATCGTTTCATTGTGTGTAACTTTGGTTAAACAAATATTGCAGGTTAGTCGAATATGGACTCCAGAATGCCCATGGATGACTTTTTGTCCTTGACGATTAAAACGGGAAGGGTTTTACCTCCGCTTGTCAGTTTCTCCGAGGTATTATCCAGGATGACTTGCGAGAGTCCCGATTTCATTTTGGAGCCTGCAATGATCAGGTCGGCTTTGTTTTGTACGGCCTTGTGATAAAGGACCTGTGCTTCATTGTTCTCCTTGTTCAGCGAATATTCACAAGGATATTCACTTTCGGGGAGTTTAAGTCTTTTGAGTATTTTGCTGTATTCTTTCCGGCCGTGACGGGTGAGTTGTTCTATGAGTCTCTTTTCCTGCTCGCTGGTTTGTTGCGGAAAATAATTCAGCGGTAATTTAAAAACATTGTGACAGGTAATGGATGCTCCTGTGTGTTCTTTTATCGTGATGGCCATTTTTAAAGCCTCCACCGATATTTTTGAGAAATCCATTCTCACCCAGACGTGATTGAAGCTGTATGAGGCATTCTCACCCACCAGCAGAACCGATGAAGGTGTGAGACTGGTAACTTTGCGGGAAATACCGCCCTCACCGGTGTATCCGATTTTCTTGCCCATCAGGGTGAGATCGATTTTGTTGTTTTTCGAGTAATGAATTATCGTTTCCGTGGTAATCCCTTCTTTGACCACTATGGAAAAATCGACTTTGGCTTCAAACAGCTTGCCGATCTTTTCTTCGAACTCTTCACGGATGAGCTGATCGACAGGCTCATTAAAGCCGGGGAATGAGGAACGGATATCTTCCGGGATATCCATCGGTTGCATCACATGCATGAATGTTACGGTGGAGGGCGAAAATGTATCAACAATGAAGTTGGTATAACGAATCAGGAAATCGTCCATCTCCGAAAGATCGAGACAGACCAGTATATTGTTGAATCGGGTTTTCATGATCTAAAAATTTAAGGGTTTATAAAATTATTTTGTATTGTCTTTTGCCCGGGCCCCCGTTTCGTCCCTTCCGGTTTTGCCCTGGCGTGCCGCTTCCCGCTTTCGGACCAGTTCAGTAATAACCTTCTGGTAATCTTCCCGTTCTTTCTTTTTACGGGCCGACATAAGGGCATCATGTTCTTCGCGGAGACCTTTCAGAAGACTGAACATGAGAATGATGAGAATCACTGCGAACGGCAGGCCGGTGATAATGGATGCGGTCTGCAGAGCACTCAGTCCACCTCCGATGAGCAGTACGGCAGCTACGGCTCCTTCGGTAAGTGCCCAGAACACCCGTTGGGGAACCGGAGCGTCAAGTTTTCCGCCGGCGGTGAGACTGTCAACAACCAGCGATCCCGAGTCGGAAGAGGTGACAAAGAAGCTGGTCACAAGCAACACTCCAACAAGACTCGTTACGGAGGCCAACGGGTATTCTTCAAGCAGAATATAAAGTGAAGTGGCCACATTTTCCTGGACGGCTGTAGCAATGTCAGCCAGTGAGTTCAACTCCAGAAATATGGCACTGCCACCAAAGGCCGAAAGCCAGAGAAATGTCAGCAGGGTAGGGACAATGAGTACTCCCAGAACAAATTCGCGAAGCGTGCGGCCCCTTGAAATCCGGGCAATGAACATACCCACAAAGGGCGACCAACTGATCCACCATGCCCAGTAGAAGACTGTCCAGCTGTTTTGCCAGTCGGATTGCTGATAGGTCTCTGTCCAGAAACTGATCTCGAAAAAGCTTTGTATATAATAACCCAGGTTTTGGGTGTAAGAATTGAGAATGAATATAGTGGGACCAACAATTATTATAAAACCCAGAAAAATAGCGGCCAGAACGATATTGATCTCACTAAGCCGTTTGACACCTGCACTCAACCCTGCGATCACGGATGCCGTGGCACCAAGAGTGATTACTGTAATGAGGATAACTTGCATGGTGACTGTATCGGGTAAATTGATCAAATGGGCCAGCCCTGCGCTTACCTGCTGGACACCAAGACCAAGTGAGGTGGCCAGTCCGAAAAGAGTGGCCACCACCGCCAGCACATTGATGGCCTTCCCGGCTGGGCCATGAACTTTTTCTCCCAAAAAAGGGTAAAAGATGGAGCTAATGGTCAGGGGCAGCTTTTTGTTAAATGTGAAAAAAGCAAGGGACATGCCTACCAGAGCATAGATGCCCCAGGCATGAAGACCCCAGTGAAGAAAGGTCAGCTGCATGGCTTCTTTGGCTGCTTCAACGGTCCGGCCGTCAGCAGAGGGTGGATTCAGAAAATGACTGACCGGCTCACCTACACTCCAGAAGAGAATACCAATTCCCATTCCGGCACTGAAAAGCATGGCAAACCAACCGCCTTTCGAAAATTCTGGCTCTTCGTTCGTCCCGCCAAGCCTTATGTTGCCCAATTTGCTGAAGGCAATGAATAAAATAAAAAACAAAAAAAGGTTGACCGATAAAATGAAAAACCAGCCGCCGTTATCGGAAATGCTGGTTTGAATGGAGGCAAATATCTCATTCATCGGTTCTCCGATGGAAAGCGTGACGACAATGAAGGTTACAATAAGTACAGCCGACGGCCAGAAAACAGGGCTGTCTACATCAAAATATTTTTTTTTGCTCACCAGATGCTCTTCGCCCTCACGGACGTTGGAGGGGGTGTTTTCTTCATCCATATACAGGGGTTTATCGTTTTAAAAAATCCTTTATGATCAGATTCCAAAACCTTAATATATGAACTTATAAATAAAATCAAAAGTTTTTTGTTCGCTGGTTTTCCTTCTTTTTTATTGATACTGGTTTATTGATCAGATTTCGAAGGTCACTTCATGATAGTGGGTTACATCCACCAGATGCATACCTGCTTCTTTTGCAGCATTCATTCCGGGAATGCCATCTTCGAATACCTGACAATCCCCGGGAGCAATGTTCATTAGTTTGGCACACTTTAAAAATGTTTCGGGATGTGGTTTTGGTTGTGATACATCGTCCGCGGTTACCACAATATCGAAGTATTTATCCATTCCCACCGCTTTCAGGGTTTCTCCGGCAATCTCACGATCTCCTCCGGTACCAACCGACATGGGCAGGATACCGTGATATTTGTGAATGACATTGACCACCGGTTCAACAATCTTTGTGTGCCGGAGGGTCTTACGAAATATGCTTTCTTTTTCATCTCCCACTTTTCGAGGCTCCAGATCTTTGCCAAATAACTCGTTAATCTTATGAACAGTGCCATAGAGTGGGATTCCGGCCAGTTGCATAAACAACTCGCCGGTGAATGTTATGCCGTATTTTTGTAAAGTGTCGCGCCAGGCAATGAAATGGGCCGGCATGGTGTCGGCTATGGTCCCGTCCAGATCGAATATAAGTCCTTTAATGCTTTGGAAAACTGGTATTTCTTGCATAATATATTATTGTTTGGAATGAAAAAAATCCTGCACTTTGGTATGGAATGGGAGGGATTTCCGGCACACGTTATCCTCTTATCCGGGACGTGTTTATCATGTGCTTTTAAGCCGGCAAAGATACATAACGAAAGAGGGAATGGATGTGTATTTTCCGGAAAAAGCCCAAACACTTGCTAATTTAGTTAAAATGTTCTTTTTTTGGGCTCGGTTTATTTTAAAAGAAATGTTATGGTACCCGGAGAAAAGATAAAATTACAACGTGAAGACAAAAAACTAAGCCTGGCCGAGGTGGCCGGCCGAGCTGGTATTGACGAAGACCGTCTTGCCAGAATTGAATCGGGCGACGTGGCACCTGCCCTTGGAACGCTCATCAAACTTGCACGGGTTTTTGGTGTCAGGCCCGGCACTTTCCTCGACGATAAAGAAGACAAAGGCATTGTGATAACACGAAAAGGGGAGAAGACTCCCTCGGATAATATGAACGTGCCGGGTTCCGAACCCCGTGAAAATCTTGCATTTTCTTCTCTGGCCCGCCAGAAAAGTGACCGTCATATGGACCCCTTTCTGGTGGAAGTCTTTCCCGATGAAGCCGGTATGCAGACTTTCTCCTCGCATGAAGGCGAGGAATTTATTTATGTACTGGAAGGGAACGTAGAAGTTGTTTACGGCCAGGAGACCCATTCTCTGGATCCGGGAGACAGTCTCTATTACGATTCCATTGTAGATCATAAGGTGAAGGCCATTGGCCGTAGCAGGGCTCTCGTTCTGGCTGTGGTTTATCTTCCCGAATAGAACCGGAGACTATTGCTGTCTCTTCTTTTTACCTGATATCTCTAATAGATTTTTAGATTTAAGATTAAGATGATTCATATATTACTGGTATTCTGTGTTTTAACATAAACACTTCTTCGGATCTAAACAATTGAAGAACAAAGACTTGCAAAAGTTTAGCGGACTATTTTTAATGAAACGAAACAATGGATCATAACTCTTTTATAATAAAAACTTTGCGCCTGCCTGGCGTGTAATGTGAAACAAAATTAATTGTGCAAACAAAAGTTCGTTTATATAACAGGATGCCAATATTAATAACGGCAGACAGGTCATTGCGCCTGCCTGGCGACAAATGAAATAGAGGCTTTCTATCTTTTAGTAAGAGCCTTTGAGTCAAAACAGGTCTATTTCATGACAAGGCAGGCAGGTCTCTGCGTTTAGGCTATTTTAACAGACCATTGCGTCCTTGAAACGCCAATCAAGATGGTTACTTTTCCGGAAGACGGGAAAATCATATTGGTTCCTGTATATGCTTCGGATTCGCTTGTTGTGGAGGTTAAAATTGAAAGAAGATAGCCGTTCGGAGAAAAAAGTTTAAGTTTGTTTCTGT
>JAWOCV010000252.1:0-7969 GCA_046483585.1 Marinilabilia sp. | reverse complement strand
GGTTTAATTGCAGGCGGTGACGTGGCTCTCAGAAAAGCCGTGGAAGATGCCGAAGATGATCCCAATATGGCCTGGGAGGAGCTCAAAACCTACAACATCAACGCCTTCGATACCGTTATAGGAATCGCCGCATCGGGCACCACGCCGTATGTGATTGGTGGCGTGGAAAAAGCAAGAAACAACGGGATCCTGACTGGATGCATCACCTGTAATCCAGGTTCGGAAATAGCCAAAGCTGCAGAATTCCCCATTGAAGCGATCGTAGGTCCCGAATTCATTACCGGCAGTACCCGGCTAAAGGCCGGAACGGCTCAGAAAATGATCCTGAACATGATCACCACAACCCTGATGATCAAGATGGGAAAAGTCAAAGGCAATAAAATGATAAATATGCAACTGACCAACAAAAAACTGATCCAGAGGGGAACAAGAATGCTGATTGATGAATTGAATCTGGATAAAGAGTCTGCGAAAGACCTTCTGCTGCGCTATGGTTCCGTAAATAAAGCAATTGAAGGATACAACAGAAAAAATAAATCCTAATGGCGCTTGCTCACCGGATAAAAGAAGTCTTCTATGGGACAATCAGAGCAACATTCACTTAAGGACTTTCTTGAGATAACGTTCATAAACCTCATGGTTGCGAATGACCAGTTTTTCCGTTTCAAGGAAAGCTGTTTCTTCGTCATTCACCTCCACGGCAGCCAGAATTTTCTTCTGGGCATCCATGGTAAACTCCTTTTCCCCTTCCACATTGGCATAGATGAAATTACGCATACGCGGAAGAAGCGAATAAATGGGCTCCAGACTTATAATAATAATGGGATTCCCGGTGGCCTTGGCCAGATTCATATGAAACTTGTTGATGGTATCCACCTCCTGCTGAGTATTATCGGGATCGCAATTTTCAAGTTCTTTGATATTCTCCCGAAGGATCTGAACATCATCGGAGGTCCGGTTGCGGGCAGCAACCCGGGAAATTTCAGGCTCAAAAATACGCCTTACTTCAATGATCTGAGAAATAAGATTGGAATCAAAACTCAGATCATAATACAAATTGAGCGATTTGATGGCATCCTCAATCTTAATCTCGGCCACATACATACCGCTGCCCTTGCGTATCTCAATGAGCCCACGCGCACTCAACCGCCTGAGCGCTTCGCGAAGTGCGGTCCGGCTTACCCCGAAAAGCTCACAGAGTTCCTTTTCCGAAGGAAGTTTGGCACCCGAAAGCAGTTTCTTCTGCCGGATGGCCTCCTCTATCTTACGCTCTATCTTCTGACTCAGCGTTTGGGTCGTCCCTATTTTGCTAAATATCTCGTCCATCAACTTAATTTATATATATGAAAAACAAGCACAAATATAGCCATTTTATTACTTTTTTGAAGAAATATCAACCAATCTTTTGCATATGAACGACATCATACATGTACAAGTTCCTGTCATGGGCCATCTTGCACATCAATGCTATAATAACAAATTACCGAATTGTTTTATAAATTTTTTAATAAAGAAATTGTAACTTTGAAAAAACAATTTTGAAACATACCCATCAGCCAATACAAAACATACGCCACTATGACAAAAACATTCAATTACACCGAACATACTGTAGAGAAATTACCTCTGCATGTTGTTGAAAGCAAAGAAGAAGGCGCTAAAGCAATTGCAACCATCATGGCCGATCTCATAAAAGAGAAACAGGCCCAGAACAAGTATGCCGTACTGGGGCTGGCCACCGGATCCTCACCGTTATCCATTTACCGTGAGTTGATCAGGATGCACAAGGACGAGGGGCTCAGCTTCAAAAACGTGATCACTTTTAATCTTGATGAATACTATCCCATGTCCCCTGACTGCAAACAAAGCTATGTCAGGTTCATGCATAAAAACCTTTTTGATCACATTGACATCAAAAAAGAGAACATTCACATCCCTGACGGTTCACTTGAAATAAACGAAATAGAACGGTATTGTGCCGAATATGAAGAAAAGATCAAAGCCTGCGGCGGGATCGATATTCAGCTTCTGGGCATCGGACGCTCGGGGCACATCGGATTCAACGAACCCGGCTCGGCCATTAATTCCACCACAAGATTGGTCAAGCTTGACCCGATTACCATTTCGGATGCTGTCAAGGATTTCGGCAGTGAGGAAGCCGTGCCCGTAAGGGCCATTACCATGGGGATCAACACAATATTGAGCGCCAAAAAGATCATCATGGTAGCCTGGGGCAAAAACAAATCACTGATTCTGAAACAAATGGTGGAGGAACCTGTGACTTCTGCAGTTCCGGCATCTTTCCTGCAAATGCACGATGACGTCACCATTTTTGTTGATAAAGATGCCACCACAGAACTCTCCAGAACCAAGGCCCCATGGTTGTACGGAATGGTTGACTGGACGCCGAAAATGATCAAAAGAGCGGTAATATGGCTGAGTCTGAAAGTTGATAAACCCATACTAAAACTGACCGACAATGATTACAAAGCCGAGGGGCTTATCGATCTCCTTGCCCTCTTTGGCGGGGCTTACGATCTCAATATTAAAGTGTTCGGAGAAATCCGCGACACCATTTCCGGCTGGCCCGGAGGAAAACCGGGCGCTTTTGAAAAAACACGCCCGGAACGTCCCGAGCCGGCGGTGAAAAGGTCACTGATCTTCAGCCCTCATCCTGATGATGATGTGATTTCCATGGGCGGCACTTTATTGCGTTTGGTAGATCAGGGGCATGACGTGCACGTAGCTTATCAGACCTCCGGAAACATTGCTGTTTTCGACGACGATGCCCTGCGCTTTTCACAATTTTCGGTAAATCTTTTGGACAATCTCAACATCCAAAGCGACAAACTGACACAGGAACACGAAGGTCTCCTCAACTTCATAAAAAATAAAAAACCTGGTGACATTGACACCCCGTATATAAAAAACATCAAAAAACTCATCAGGCAGGAAGAGGCCGCGGCAGCCTGCAGATTCTGCAAAGTAAGGGACAAAAATGTGCACTTCCTGTATCTTCCGTTTTACGAAACCGGGCAGGTGGAAAAGAACCCCATGTCCGGGGAAGATGTCAACATCGTCATTGATCTTTTGCGAAAAGTCCAACCCCATCAGATCTTTGCCGCCGGGGATTTACAAGACCCCCACGGCACCCACGAGGTCTGTCTCCAGATTATTTTTGCCGCCATACGAAAGATTCGCGCCGACGGCGACGAGTGGCTGAACAACTGCTATGTGTGGTTATACCGCGGTGCATGGCAGGAATGGGACATCGAAGACATTGAAATGGCCGTTCCCATCAGCCCCGATGAGTTAATGAGAAAACGGAAAGCCATCTTCAAGCACCAGTCACAAAAAGATTTTCCCGTATTTCCGGGCGACGACAGCCGCGAATTCTGGCAAAGAGCGGAAGCCAGAAACCGTACAACGGCCCAGCTCTACGACAAATTAGGTCTGACCGAATATGAAGCCATCGAAGCTTTTGTCCGATATCCCTTCGATGATGAAGAGTCGTTCCTGAAATAAACAGATCACATCAATATAAAAAACCGGAACATGATCACCTCATGATTCCGGTTTTTTTATGAATCTTTTTCTCATTTTCAGGAAAACCACTGATAAAAGAAGGTTCCAATGGTCAGATACATCCCCATCCCGATAATATCGTTGAGCGTTGTTACAAAAGGTCCGGTAGCCACAGCAGGGTCGATTTTGATTTTATCAAGGAACAAAGGAACGAGGGCGCCAAATACCGAGGCAAAAACCACCACAGAGAACATGGCTCCGGCAACCGTAAAAGTCAACGCATCAGGAGAACCGATAAAATAATTATAAGCAAAGGCCAACCCAGAAAGAACAGTGGCATTCAGAAAAGAGACACTGAATTCTTTCAAAAGTTTCTTTAGTGGCGTATCGAGCCCCATGGTCCCGGCAGCCAGCGATTGTACCACAATGGCCGACGACTGGATCCCCACATTTCCCCCCGTTGCAGCAATCAGAGGCATAAAGAAGGCCAGTTGCGGATAAATCTCCAGTACACCTTCAAAGCTGCCTACAACGCGGGACCCGAACAGGCCACCCACAAGCCCGATAAACAACCAGGGCACCCGGGCTCGGGTCAGAACCCATACGCTGTCGGAAGCTTCCACATCTCCCGTGATACCGGAAGCAAGAGCATAGTCTTTTTCAGCTTCTTCCCGGATGACGTCCACAACATCGTCGATGGTAATACGACCCACCAGCCGGCCAACAGGGTCAACCACCGGGAGGGCGACAAGACCGTATTTGTCCATGATGTTCCCAACTTCCTCGGACGTGGCGTCAACGCCCACCGATATGACATCAGCATTGTAAATATCCCGGACCCGGCTTTCCACAGGGCTGATCAGCATTTTTTTCAGGGAAAGGGTCCCTTTCAGTACACCATTGTTGTCCACCACATAAACGTAATAGACTTCATCGATCTCCTCGGCCTGACGACGCATACTCCGCAAACAGGTTGGAATGCTCCAGTTTTCCTTTACTTTGATGAGCTCCTTGGCCATGAGGCCGCCGGCAGTGTTCTCATCGTAGTTCATCAGGTCAACGATATCACCGGCTACCGCAACATCCTCAATAAAAGAAAGAACTTCCTGCTGTCGCTCGGGATCAAATTCAGAGATGACATCGGCAGCGTCGTCCGAGTTCATCTTATCAATAAACCGGCGGGCAATCACCTCACTGGGTAAAGATTCCAGGAAACGAAGCCGGTCATCCTCGTCAAGTTCAATTAAAACATCGGCAGCTTTATCATCATCCAGCAAAAAATAAATGTATTTGGCCTCATCGATGTTGAGTTCATCGAAAAGCTCGGCAATATCGGCCGGATGCAACTCCTCAAGAATTTGAGAAACCGACTCACTGTCCTGCTCTTCAATCAGGTTTTTCAGCTCATCTACAAATTCCCTGGTAAGTTCAAAATTGACCATACCCTTGTTTTTATGATGTTAATAAAGCACCTTATCTCTCACAAGTTTCTCTCAACCAAATTGGTAAGTCTGACAAATTCCTCCACCCCCAATTGCTCAGGCCTTTGTTGTAGCAAAACATCCTCATCTTCACTTTCCGTCAGGATACCAAATGTTTTCAGACTATTGCGGAGGGTTTTTCTGCGCTGGTTGAATGCCCGCTTTACCACTTTAAAGAAAAGCGATTCATCGCATCCCAGCTGTTGTACATCGTTACGAATAAAGCGAACCACGGCTGACTTAACTTTGGGAGGCGGAACAAAAACATTCTCATTCACGGTAAAAAGATATTCGGCGTGATACCATGCCTGCATCAAGACACTGAGAATACCGTATTCTTTACTTCCGGGCCCGGAAGTCATGCGACGCCCGACTTCCCGCTGTACCATCCCCGTTACACTCCTGATGCGGTCGCGGTTCTCAAGTACTTTGAAAAAAATCTGGCTGGAAATATTATACGGAAAATTCCCTATGATAGAGTAATCACCTTCGAAATAACCGCCCGGATCATGCTTTAGAAAATCGCCGGAGATGATCCTGGAAGACAATTCAGGATAATGAAAATGAAGATAGTCTACAGAATCGGCATCAAGTTCGATCAGCCAAAGATCAATATCCGGCACACCGGCGAGATGACCGGTAAGCACACCCATACCTGGCCCAACTTCCAGCACCCTGTGGGGCGGAACGGGCACTGACTCGACGATCCGCGCTGCAATTTGCTGATCGTGGAGAAAATGTTGTCCGAGGTATTTTTTGGGTTTGACTCTCTTCATCTTCCATGGTTGCAAACAGCTTTGGTAAGAACAAAACATTTGGCCAAAACAGGCGTATTTTGTAAAATTGCAAAATGTTTGTGCAGCAAAGGTAAGATTTTATGCGGGGATAGTCATCCCCACACCATAAATTTCGATCCTGACAACCCCGATAAAACATTTGTCAAATCACTCCCACTCCGGGCCATCGGTGGCAGGTTTATAGAAAACCCAATGAAACGAGCATGGCAAGAGATGCCACAAAAGAGAATGTATGAGTTCTTGCATGTGAGCCTGCCTGGCGGGTCATGAAAAGGAAACATTCTGTCGTTTAGATGTTAAAACATTAATCCAAATGGATGCTTATATATAAAACGGCAGACAGGCCTGCCTGGCGGGTTATAAAAAATGAGACTTGATGTACAAACCCATGTTTGTTTCGTATAGCAAGAATGCAATAAGAAAAACGGCAGACAGGCCTGCCTGCCGACTTATTAGAGGGCAAATCATGTTTTCCTGGAAAGTTTCTTTTGAGAAAATAGATTCTTTTCGAGAAAACGTCAGGCAGGTTCTATCAGACCAATAACTTAGAATAAATTTCTACTGATGAAACTTGCATGACCATCAAGGTCTCAAAAGAACATGTAAATATTGATGAATGCAAGTTCCATTCGACCAATAACTTAAATCAATTATTTACGAATGAAAACAGGCAGGACGGCAGATTTTATCTTCCGTCCTGCCTGTTTTGCGTAGTTGGGTTTTTTAACCCTTATTTCTAATCGATGAATAGATTCTTCCGTTTGAACCATTGTTTTAAGCAACTCGTCCTTTCTGCCCGCCCCCTTTGTTAAAGCATGTTAAGTCCGCTTTGTATGAATTGTACAGGATCTGATCTGTCTATAGTCAGGAAGCCATTAACAGATGAAACGATCTTTTGAAGTTTGATTTATTAATGGTTTTTAAAAAATTTAAAAGCATTTCTTGCTTTTTACTCCCTGCCTTTATTTTTGAAAATGAAATGCAGGGAATATTCTTAAATGACATAACGACTTCAAAAACAAATGGGTAAGATTAGGCCGAACCGTGCCTTTATCTAAAATTAAAACCGGATATCTGAAATTAAAATTTGGGTTAAATTTTTCCGGCACTCAAGTTCAAGGGATTTGGGCGCTTTAAAACACTGGAATACAGGTGAAACAATAAAAATATCTTAAATCTTAAATTGTATATCTAAATTTTAAACTCTACGATAAGGATCTCTTTTACTTTTGTTGTGAAATGTATTGAAGTCTTAAAAGAAACTGATGTTTTTTAGATGTCTTACATAAATTAACCTGAATATCCTGTGACAGAATTAAAACCTTTTCATGTGTCTTTACCGGAAAAATATGACTTGTGGTGTGGGCTCATGTTTTTACCCCTTAAAAGGTTTCGGTCATGATAAGGTTGTATTTGTATTGATGAATGCCGTGCAACCATTTGACAATTATCATTTTGCAGATGATGCTAAGTTAAATTTCTGACAAATCGACTGCAGAGCATGTTCTTTAAAAGGTATCAAGCATCTGGGAATTAAGAATATATAAATGGATGTTGTTAAAAAGTGAAATAATTGAACTCTTGTTTAACCTAAATGCGATTGGCTATGAAAAAAAAATTAATGTTTTCTGAATTAAGAGATAACATGGCTAACAAATTAATTAGGCCATTCTCAATAAACGAACAGATAATTTTAAAATGATGAAAACAAGATTGTAACAGAAACTAAATAATTATTACGATGAAAAAAGGAGTTAATGATTTATATCAGGCCATTCCCTTTAAAGAGAACAGAAGGATGTTTAATTTAAAGGGAATATTTCTCCTGATAATGTTTTGCTGCAGTTTAAGTGTCTTTTCTCAGGACACAAAGACTGTTGAAGGAAATGTTCTGGATGACAACAGGGATCCGGTTCCCGGAGCAACTGTTGTGGTCAAAGGAAATACTTCTTATGGGACTGTTACCAGTTCACAAGGCGAGTTTTCTTTAGATATTCCCTCCGAAGAAAATGTGTTAGTGGTTTCATTTGTTGGGATGGAAACCCAGGAGGTGAATGTCTCTGACCAAACTGATGTTACGGTTGTGTTGCAGATCGCATCCATTCAATTGGAAGAAACTGTGGTTGTAGGTTATGGACAGCAAAAGAAAAAGAGTATTATCGGTTC
>JAWOCV010000234.1:0-6677 GCA_046483585.1 Marinilabilia sp. | reverse complement strand
TATGAAAAAGCAACTTGATCGCATCATACAACCTTCCAAATGGCCGTTTTTTTACGGATACACCATTGCAGTGGTGGGAACCATAGGAATCTGGGCCAGTGTACCGGGCCAGACCATTGGTGTTTCGGCTTTTACCGACCCGGTGAAGGATGCGCTGGGGCTTACCCGTGACCAGTTCAGTGCGGCCTACATGGTGGGCACATTTGTCAGTTCCTTGTTCCTGGGTCATGCCGGCCGGTTGTTCGACCGTTTTGGGGCCCGTATTATCGGCCTTATTGCAGCGATCATGCTTGCCACCACGCTTCTTCTCAGCTCCTATGCCAATATCATCAGCGGAGGCATCAGCACCTTTACAGGCATTCAACACTGGGCTGTCCCGTTTGCTTTAATGATGGTCTTCTTTTTCATACTGCGCTTCAGCGGACAGGGTGTCCTGACCATGACATCACGCAACATGATCATGAAATGGTTCGACCAATATCGCGGTCGTGTAAATGCCTTCACAAGCATCAGCATTTCTTTGGGTTTTTCCAGTTCGCCCATTCTTTTTGATCTTCTCATCCGCAAATGGGATTGGGCCGGTGCCTGGCGGGTTTTGGCCATAAGCATTCTGATTATAGCAGTTTTGATATGGATGTTTTACCGCGACAATCCGGAAGACGAAGGACTGGTACCTGACGGTTGTGCCGGAAAACGGAAAGCATCCAAGAACAAACAACCGGCACTGCGGCAATTTTCCCCCAAAGAAGCCTTCAAAACGCGGGCATTCTGGGTCTTTGCGTTGGTTGTCTCTTTCAATTCGTTTTTTATTACAGGGCTTTCCTTCCATATGGTTGATATTTTTACATCGGCCGGATATGAAAGACAGGAGGCTGTAGCCGCTTTTCTTCCGATATCAATAACCTCGGTAGGGTTCTCTTTATTGTTCAACTTCCTGAGTGATTTTATGGATCTGAAGAAATTGCTGTTGATCATGCTTGGCGGGGCTGCAATTTGGAGCCTTGGATTGATCGGGCTTTCAGGTGGCTGGGGCCTCATCCCTGTTATTGCAGGGGCCGGCATCACAGGAGGATTGTTTGCTGTTCTGAACTCTGTAGCCTGGCCCCGCATGTTCGGGCGACAAAATCTGGGTGCCATTTCGGGACGGGCCATGTCGATGCTTGTTTTCGCCAGCGCTTTGGCTCCGTACCTTTTCAGTCTGTCAAAGACTTTCTTTAACACATACACGGCCATGGGATGGCTTGGTGCAGGTTTTGTGGCCATCATGTTCATTGCATCGTTTAAAGCCGACAATCCTCAGAAAAAGGAACAGTATTCTTAAGAAAAGGATGGAGGCACAGGCTACGCCCATCGGAGAGGCAGAAGGCATAAGTGATTTATATGAATGCCAGATTCTTCGCAGGCTCAGAATGACTTTTGTTTGAATGTCATCCTGCCAGGAGCTTGTGACTGGTCCCGGTTTCAATCGGGAAGGAGGTAACGACGAAGGATCTGGCTCTCACCAAACGAACTTTCATGGATTCTTTGAAGCAATAACAGATTCTTCGCAGGGCTCAGAATGACGTTAGTACAAGTGTCATTCTGAGGAGGCAACGACGAAGAATCTGTTCTTCTCCCAAAAGCATTTTGATGGATCTTTTGAAGCAATAACAGATTCTTCGCAGGCTCAGAATGACGGGGGAAAAGCTCATAACTTGGGGGAGATTCTTCGCAAGCTCAGAATGACGGAAGAACAAGCTCATAACTTGAGGGAGATTCTTCGCAGGGCTCAGAATGACGTTTAACAACAAGCAGCCAGCAACCAATTAACGAATCAACCAATTAACGAATTAACCATTTAACTCCAGCCACAGATCTTTCGCAGGCTCAGCATGAAAGACTGCTCAAGTCTCATCCTAAAGACCCAATGACGAATAATCTTTTTGTATAAACACCCATTTACATTCCATCTTGCGCCCTTTCAGGGCTTACCTTTTTTCACCCCATTCCTATCCCAGGGCGGGTGCCCTGGGCTGTTGCTACCGCCCCGTTGGGGCTCTAAATTTAAAACACCAAAAGATAAAACCGGAAGAAAACCTCCTAGCCCCAAAGGGGCGCAAGAAATAGCATGGGGCGATAGCCCTATGATAAGAAGATCAAAGTGCACCCAATTAACAAATTCCCGCAAGTAATTGGCCGGGCAAACCAATCTACCTCCCCCAAAGCCCCAACGGGGCTACAAGCAATAGCATGGGGCGCAGCCCTATGAACAGGAAAATCCTAGCAAACCCCAAGCCCTGAAAGGGCGTAAGAATTCACTACTAAATATAAATCTTCTTCCAAAAATATCACAAACAAGAAATCCCTCCTCAAACTGAAGTTCCGGGAGGTGAAGCAAGAAACCAGCAACCAATTAACAATTCAACCAACCCCAGCACAACGGTGATCAACCAGCAAGCAACCAGCAACCAGCAACCAGCAACCAGCAACCATCACCCAATTAACCAATTAACCAATCACTCCCCCCCCCTCATCGGATACAACGGAATCCTCACCCCCAGCATCACCCCAAAGTTGTCCCCGTACATCTCTCCGATATCGGCGGCAATGGACAGGCTCGTTTCAAGGTTAAACTGGTCCCAGAAGTGTTTGAAGTCTGTACGGAAACTCCATTGGTCGCGGGGGGCATATATCTTGTAAACTTCCGGTCGCCACCTGTCGGCATTGTAATCGTGAAGCCCTTTGTTTCTGCTGAAACTTCCCAATATTTTGTATTCTGTTTTCTTTGATAAAAAGCCCGTCAGCCCCAAATGATGGGCGCTCACCCGGTTGTTAAAAATTTTTTGGTCGTAATTGGTTGGTTCGTCTGGTTTGAAGATTCGCTTATTCAATACCGGTGATGTAATAAATGGCGTTCCGATGGTCCTCATAAAAGTTGTCCATCCCGAAGAATATCCCCCATGGTTGAAATAGTTGTCATTGCCACCGAGTCCCCCGTCATTGTCATGTATGGGGCCCGACTGGTCTGCTGTATATAACCATTCATACAATACTCCTTTTACGAGTGGCGCGTGGTGGTTGTTTTCAAAATAAATGCCCCAGAGACCGTCCGGGAAATTTCTCTTTCTTTGTCCCGAGCCATCTTCAAAAATGTCCTGATAATAGATGCCGGTGGTAGAATGGCTTTTATTCCAGTCAATCCCAAGGTAACGCGATCCCAGATGGTTCCCGGCTTTGTTGATCTGGTCGTTTTCCCTGGCTTCTTCTCCCCCTTCTTTTACTGCAAAAATGCGCCAAAAAGCTTCCAGATCATTTGGGAGTTGGCCGTACCGGTCATTTTCCCCGCCCCACTGCGCAAAATGGTAAAAGCCGAAATTGAAAGAGAGCGGGAAATCCCGGGATGTCCGGAGTCCCACAAATTTATGATGAAGCAATGCATTGTTTACGGAGCGGTCTTTTTCGAACCAGCCATGAGAAATTAAGGCTTTCCCTTCCAGTTTCCCGTTGGTGAACGGAATTTTTATGTAATCAGCCGTCCCGATACGTACCTGTGGCAGAGGACGGGCATTTCCCGACCATATGATGCCACCGGAGGACAAAGGGTCATATTGATTCCCCATGGTTTCTTCCCACAGTCCGGCCGATAATCGAAAAAGATTTTTGTACGAAAATCTAAGGTATCCCTGGTGCAACCACAAATGATCATCGCCTGAGGTGTAGCGGGAAGAAGCTTCCAGTCCGTAGCCGATGGAGAATAAGGTGCTGTCCCGGTTATTATCGTGCGGCTGTGAAAACAAACCGATGGACGTCACATTTCCGTTAGAAGCCGGGGAATACTTGCCCCATTGGTTCGACTGGATCCAGAACGGAAGCATTTCTCCCGTAGAAAAATAAGTGTTTGTTTCAACTTCCCCGTAGGGTCCAGTGAGCACTTGTCCCTGGGAGATGGCAGACAATAAAAGCAGCTGAAAGATCAATATATTTCGGGCGATTTTCGTCATTGTTGGTGGTTTAGTGCTAACTTTTGCAAATATGAGAAAAAAAATGGTTGCTTCTTGAGAAAATGTCATCCTGCCAGGAGTATTCGACTGGTCCCGGTTTCAATCGGGGAGGAGGCCACTCTTTCCATGTGTCATCCTGAGGAGGCCACGACGAAGGATCTCTTCCTTTTTGTAACATTTCCTCTTTTCCGCCTTTCACTATTGACGCATGCTTTTTCATTGAGAAAGATTCTTCGCAAGCTCAGAATGACGGATAAACAGGCTCATAACCAGACAAAGATTCTTCGCAGGCTCAGAATGACAGATGGTTCTGGAACATTCTTTGTATGGGGAGGGAGCTCTGCTAAATGTCATTCTGAGGAGGTCACGACGAAGAATCTTTTCCTTTGTGCAGCAGTTGCCCTTATCCGTTTTTACCCTTGATACATGCTTTTTGCATTGAGGAGATTCTTCGCAAGCTCAGAATGACGGATGAACAAGGTCATTGCCAGACAAAGATTCTTCGCAGGCTCAGAATGACGGGGGAAAAGGTATAACCAGGGAAAGATTCTTCGCAGGCTACTCAGAATGACGAATGAAAACAACTCCCGACCCTTCATAGACATAAAATATCCATAGCAAACAGAAAATTTTCCAGAAAAGTTTCTATTGCAAATAGAAATGCAAAGTCATATCTTTGTTTTAGAACAAGTAGTTTGTTTCCTTATGAACAAAGAAAAATTAATACAAATCATAGCAGATCAACAGGAACTTGGACTCAAAGCATCAGATCTGAAGCGGTTAAGCGGGGGTAACCCGGGTAACGAAATACTGGTTGTTTCAGGCGTTCGACGTTGTGGGAAATCCACCCTTTTGCATGAAATTCGTAGCAACAACAAGGAGCGTGATTATTACTTTAATTTTGATGATGAACGCCTGATCGATTTTACTGTAGAGGATTTTCAAAAGCTTTATGAAGCTTTTTTAGAACTTTTCGGGAGCCAATCCACTTTCTATTTTGATGAGATTCAGAATATTAATGGCTGGGAGCGCTTTGTGAGACGACTCCATGACTATAACAATAAAGTTTACATTACCGGTTCCAATGCTTCCATGTTAAGCAAAGAATTGGGCACTCATCTTACGGGTCGGTTTTCAAGAAGAGAATTGTTCCCTTTTTCCTTTGCTGAGTACCTTGATTACAATAAACAGAGTTATTCCGGAGAAGGAATATTATCTACAAAGGGCAGGGTTGAAGTGAAAAAAAAATTCAATGAATATTTCAAGACGGGGGGGTTCCCGGAGTATATCGCAACAGGGAATAAGCAATATTTAAAATCCCTGTATGAAAGCATTCTTTACCGGGATGTGATGGTGAGAAACCGCCTCACCCACGAAAAAGAAATACTTGAATTGGTGCATTTTATGGCAAGCAATGCATCTAAGTTGTTCTCATTCAATAGTCTGAAAAATGTAGCAGACATAAAAAATGCAAGTACGATTAAAAAATATCTTGATTACCTGCAGGATACTTATCTCATTTTCCTTGTCAATAAATACGATGCTTCAGTTAAAAAACAAATTCATAACCCCAAAAAAGGATATTTCATCGACATAGGACTTGTCAGAGAATTGGGATTTCACCATTCCGAAGACAGAGGACGCTTATTGGAGAATTTGGTTTTTATTGAATTAAAACGAAGAGGTTACGAAATATACTATCATCATTCCCACCATGAATGCGATTTCATAATCAGAACAGGCAATAAGATTACTGAAGCCATCCAGGTTTGTTGGTCCCTTTCTGATTCATCTACAAACAAGAGAGAAATTGACGGATTGCTGGATGCAATGAAATGCTACGGGATGAATGAAGGGGTGATCATTACTGAAGATGAAGAGGACGTTTTTGTTAAAGATCATTTTAAAATCGTGATCAAACCAGCCTGGAAATGGCTTCTGGGTTATTAGCTGACAGGTGGGGTAGGCAGGAGAGGGGGGGGATTCAGCTTCATGAATTCTTTTTGCAATAACAGATTCTTCGCGGAGCTCAGAATGACAAGGGGAAAAAGCTCATAACCAAGAACAGATTCTTCGCAAGCTCAGAATGACATATAGCGTCGATGTCATCCTGCCAGGATCTTAAGACTGGTCCCGGTTTTAATCGGGAAGGAGGTCACGACGAAGAATCTGTCTCTTGCTAAAAGCATTTTTTTTTTTTTTTTTTTTTGAAACCTGCTGACTTTTCCAGCAAAACCTAAATATTTGTGACTTTAATTAGACTTTACACTTCCACCTTTTTATTCTTTTTATCTTTGTCCAAAACACAATAGATCGTTAGATTTTTAGATATAAGATTTAAGATGAATAATATAGGCTCTACTGAAAAACCCATCTAATTTTATGTATGAATAACTTATCACTAATGTTAGCATGTGTAAGTGCAAGGTTTTTAGAAAAAAACAGGGAATAACCTTTCACTTGGGGAAGCCCGCTGAAGCGGGCTGAGATGGGTGTTTGTGACCCATTTGAAACACCCTGCTAAAGCAGGGTGCTAATCTCATATGATACAAATTCTTTTGATATAGAAGAATCTATGAGAATAGCACCCCGATTTATCGGGGTGTTCATAAATTGCGGCTAAGCTCACTTACCAGCCGGCTTTAAGCCGGCTTCTCCCGCAAATTGCAACTAAATAACTTTTTCAGCAAGCTCTAA
>JAWOCV010000231.1:0-2858 GCA_046483585.1 Marinilabilia sp. | reverse complement strand
CCCATCTTGGGCAACTGAGAAAGGTACATTTTCCAGTCATCCTGGCCCCACATAACGGCTCCGGGAGGGAAATTCTGAAACGGCTGGGCTCCACGGGTTTCCCATTGCCGACCATTCCTGGTAACGGGTTGACCTTGTTCATCGAAACCTGTAATATCCAGTGAAATTTTCTGATCCGGAATGACATCTCCGTGCAAATAAAACCGGCATCCTAGCTTTTCGGCAAACCGATACGATGCATATAACGTACTGAATGGGGTATCTCCTGAAATTGTAAGCACATTCCTGTTATTTTGTAACTTTGATTTCAGGAAAAATCCTCCCTGAGATGCCGTTTGTTTAATAACGGACTTTACCATGGGATTAGAGTCATCACTCACGAGAATTATGTCTCCTTCATTAGGTATTGACTTCACTTCCTTCAAAGGCAACAATTCGCCTGTCCGAAGATACAAATAGCGCCTTACCTCTTTTGCAGCTAAAACCTCTTGCTTCGAGCTGTTATGCGGAAATACAATTTGCTGAGCAAAAACTTGATTATAGCTCATCAGAATAAGCGAGACAATGCCGAGCCATATTTTAAACTTAGTTTGTTTCATCATCGGTGCCTTCTTTAGTTATTTGCTGATAAGTCTGAAACGACAACAGTTTGGTAGTTTCTTTCGTCTTGAGTGGCTCCGGCAGAGGCAGGATAAACAACATCACCCAAACTGGTATTGGCGGAGACATACCATTCAAAATCTTCATTTTGCGCGGGAATGGAACCTTTGTAGACGCCCCGGTCATCATGTTTCATCTCCAGGGTCTTAAAGGAGTCATCTCCTAAAGTGCGGTAATGCAATGTGGGGTTTTCCACCTCACCCATTATCAAAGCTTTGATATCAAGTGACTCTCCTTTGCGAACTTGCGTCAAAACAGGCATGCAGGTAATAAATTTTTCACCGGTGTAACTTTGGGATGGCTCACTGTCTTCTGGTAATGTACCGCCAGCCTCAATAAAATTGGCATCATAAATGCCTGCAACCCAGTTTTCCCAAGTTCTCCAGTGTAAATTAATGATCTCTCCTAAATCAACCTCATCATGAACCCGTTGCACTTGAGCATTCATCATCTGCTCCCATATTCTGGCTAGTTTTGATCGGTGATCGGCTGCAGAGACGAGATCTCCCGAAGCCGTTTTGGCCTCATATTGATTCAGCTCGAAGGAGAAATGAGCCATGTGTTTATAGACTTTAAATACATTGTGCCAGTAATCAAACCTTGCTTGATTGCCTGCACCGTCAATTTTCTTTCGAAGATTGGTCCAGTTATCAATCCATTCGAGTTTTTTCTTTTCCTCCTCCCATGGACCCCATTCTTCTTCGGTCCACCAAGCTTCTCCGGTAATATATCCCTGAGAATAAATGTCATCTGCTCCTTCAGAAAAATTCGTTACATCTTTAAAAGTTCTGTCCTCCCAATTTCGGTCAAACCTGGACAAATCCCCGGCAATTTGCTCAGCTGCAGGACCATCGCCAAATTCATGAGATGCCCAATCAAGGTAGGTTGAATCTACCAAAGCATATATGTCCTGATCATCAGCAGGTAAATCCACCTCAATTTCTTGTCCTGTGGGAGCATAATCCCAGGTTGCCTCCTTATAGGCTGCAAACATCACCGAGAGCATTTTGGTCCGCCAAAATTCTGCAATTAAACCGTCGGTCTCTTTTTCATAAGCACTGTTGGCATCATGCAAAACCCTGTATACATTAAATTGAGGTTGCTCCAGTGCATAGTCGAATTCAAACCATGTAAAGGGCCATTTCACCCTTTCGGAGGGAATGTCATCAGTCCATTCAACAGCCCCCGGATAAGGGCCAATTTCACCAAAGGGGGCACTCATAGAAGAAAAAGGAACAGAAGGGTCGGGAAAAATGTCGGCAAAAACATTGGGATTATCCTCAGCACCGAGAATCCAGCCGCCCGTAGCAAAATTATCAAAGGGTTTTTCTTCTAATTCATTGTACACCTTTACTGCAGTTTCTAAACTTTCGCGAACAGTCTCAATTCGCTTCGGATCCCTGGAAGCGCCTCCCCACGGCATCCAAATCTCAGTGGTCCACATCCAAAAATAATCAACCGGAATGTCATTGTAGTTCAGCCACTTGAACATTCCCTTAAACAACTCAGCTGTCGTTTCCTGTGAAAGCGGATCTAAGCCGTACTCACTTTTCAACCGCGACTGCAAGGCTTCAGGAATTCCATTTATGAGAGGCTCAGCGTCAGTTTCTTCATCCCGGCCAACCGGCACTTCCACCCCTGTGGCAGTTTTAACGCCAAGACCATTTGCCAGGGAAAAGGCAGAACTGAATAAATCTCCAGCTTTATTAAACGATTGAATGTATCCTTTTTGATCAGTATGATACTTTTCTCCAATAATTTCATTAGGGTAACCATCTGTCGGAAATAGTTGATTCGTTCCTCCATAAAGGTCACTGGTATTCGTCTTTCCCCATCCTATTATTTCCTGATGTGTATGAAAAAAAGTGGCATCAAATGCATAATCAACTGTACCATCAGGATTAAGATCATCCTCATGGCCCATCCATATGTTAAGCGTAGGACCATAATCTCCTACTGCCTCATCCTCCGGGTCTTCCATATAAGTATGAAGGCCAACAAAATTCATCCCCATTTTGGGCAACTGGGAAATGTACATTTTCCAGTCATCTTTATCCCACATTACAGCTCCTGCAGGAAAATTCTGGAAAGGTTGAATACCTCTTGTTTCCCATTGATGGCCATTCTTAGTCACAGGTTGCCCCTGTTCATCAAAACCTCAAATATCCAACGAAATTTTCTTATCGGGAATGACGTCC
>JAWOCV010000214.1:0-5130 GCA_046483585.1 Marinilabilia sp. | reverse complement strand
GCCATTTTTGAGTTAATTTTTTAACCCCTAAAACGGTCAACCTATTTCAGGCAAGGACACGAGGTGGGAGTGTTCAAAAAACTGTGTCATCTCCTTTTTCAATGTGTTTTTCATAACGCTCGACATAGTGCTTGACTAATTCTCGTTGAATGGGATTCCAGTTAAAGACCTTCTTGTTCCATGATTTCTTGTTGACTTTCAAAGATAAATACAACTGTTTAATCAGGGCTTTTTCATTACTCCAGGCCCCTTTGGTTTTCGTTACTTTACGCATGGTGCGATGAAGGGCCTCAACTGGATTTGTCGTGTAAATGAGCCGGCGTAAATTACTTCCAAAGCCCATGAAACCCACGAGTTCGTCCCATGACTCCTCCCATCTTTTGCTTATTTCCGGGTATTTCTTGTCCCATTTTGCTTAAAAACTCTCCAGTCCCATTTCTGCTTGCTGGATATCTGACGCGCTATATATAGTCCTTAAACTGCTTGATACAGCTTTAATATCTTTGTGGCTCACCAAACGTGTAGAAGTCCTGACCATATGCACGATACAGCGTGGTACCTGCGCCAAGAATTGAACATCTCTCAACCAGCAACCAGCAACCAGCAACCAGCAACCAATTAACCAATTGACCATTTAACCAATTGACCAATCAACCAATTGACCAATCAACCAGCAACCAATCCCCCCCCCTCACAGCACTCAAAACTCCTCCACAATGCCTCCAGTAATACGTACAAGTTCCGTATGAGTATCGATCAGATTGAGAATGGAGCGGAAATAATTCATAGACGCCTCCAGATATTCGAGCTGAACATCTCTGAAATTGAACGAATTGATCGTTCCCGCCCTGAATCTCTCTTCCGAAAGTTCCATATTGACACGGGATGTTTCCATGTTTTCCTTTCCCACCTCTACCAATTCCTTTCGCACACGATACGTATCATAAATGTTCATCAGACGGTTTTTCAGACGATGTTTCATCTCTTCCAGGTTGGTTCGTTCGATAGTCTCCTCCACCTCTGCAATTTGGATGTTCCGGTTGATGCGGTCACCATCAAACAACGTAAAACTAAGAGAAAAATTAACATAATATGTCATATAATCATCGGTAGAGTAGGTTGTTGGCGAATCCTGTGAATCACCGGGAGTCTGAAAATCATTGTCATTCAACGACTCGGGTTGCATACTGTGTTCAGCCCCGGCATTGGCGCTTAAAGAGGGATAACGGGAACGTTTCTCAAGAATTTTTTGATTTTCAACAAGCGCAAGATTAAGGTATTGATTCCGGATGCTTTGATTGTTATTTTCCATTCGATCCAGCATCTGGTCCAGAGCATAATCCTTTGGTTCAAATTCCAGCTCACCGTTAAGTTTCAGTCTTTCTCCCTCTGACATGCCGATAAGGTATTTCAGTTCACGTTTGGCACTGATTACGGACACTTCCTGCTCCATAAAAGAAGCTTTATCCGATAAATAAGCTGTACGGGCCTGAAGCGTATCATAACTGGTCGCTGCCCCGAGGGCAACACGTTCCTTAACATATTCAAGCCGGTCCTCTGAAAGTCCCATCACCTCACGCAAAAGTTCCAGTTGCTCTTGTTCATAAATGGTCCGGTAGTAGGCCAAAACAACTGCCTGAATGGTATTTTCCACGACCATGGCCAGATTTCCCTCCGAAAGTTCTTCGAGGTTTTCCAGCCGGTCTTTACGAACATGTGCAGAAAACCCGTTAAACAAAAGCCAATTGAGCCGTACACCGTTCTGCAAATTCCCGGTCTGGCTGGTGCTGCCACTGCGGTCATTGAAGCTGTTGCTAAAATTGCTCTCCCATATAACAGAGGGCAACATTCCGGCATTACCGATGGTATTGTTCATTTCAGCAATTTCCAGATCTGCCTGTCCGATCCGTATATCGTAATTGTTCTCCAAAGCTTCTGCTATCAGATCATCCAGTTCGAAGTGATCAGGATCCTCCTGGCCCGACAGACCGGTAATCGTGAAAAAAGCTACCAATAAAAAAACGATGCTCTTTTTTGTCGAAAATTGAAATATTTGTCTCATTGTTTTCAATGATTTCAGGATTTATTCGTGCCTATTAACAACAATAGATCGTTAGATTTTTAGATTTAAGATCTAAGATGATTCATATGTTACTGGTAATCTGTGTTTTAATATAAACATTTCTTCAAATCTAAACAGTTGAAGAACAAGTACTTAAAAAAGTTTAACGGACAATTGAACAATAAACCGTAAAACTTTTTCAGATATCTTTGTTCTCAAGATGCATCGTGTCAAAATACAGGTATTAAGCGTTGTACGATCTATCTTAAATCTAAAAATCTACCGATCTATTGTATTAGGGCAGGATTCAAAAATGGTACAAACACGCGATCAGGTATCTCCTAAGTAAGGCCGGTTTCAATCAATTGTCCGGTTTTTAAACACATTTACCTTTTCAACTTCTTCACGCGAAGGGCGCTTACCCGTAAACAACCACTTTAGCAAAACTCTGACATCATTCAGGGCCAGGATTACCACAGGAAAAAATATCAAAATAAAGGCGGTTCCGAATAAAATACCATATGCCAGGGCCATGGCCATGGGTATCAGAAACTGCGCTTGCCGACTGGTTTCCAGAATGATGGGATAAAGCCCCAGCGTTGTGGTGAGCGTGGTCAGCACGATGGGTCTGAATCTGGCAATACCTGCCTGATAAGCCGCATCTCTCACGGCATTTCCTTCTTTAACGTACAAATTAAATTTCTGAAGGAACACCACTGAGTCGTTCACCATCACCCCCGAAAGTGCTACCATCCCCCACACACTCAAAATGGAAAGGGGAATGCCATGCAGCCCGTGTCCCCAAACGGCCCCCATCCATCCCAGAGGAACGGTTAAGAGTACGATCGACCCCTGACCGAAAGAACGAAAGTGAAACATGATAAGCACCATGATCAGTCCGAATGCAGGAATAAAATACTTGGCAATCTCATTCTGTGATTCGGCCGCATATTTCTGTTGTCCCTGATAAAGGTAGGTCACCCCGGGATACTGAGCCTGCAGACGAGGCATAATTTCATTACTTACTTCTTCCAGAATGGGCGGCACCGGCTCGTACGGATCTACCAGATCGGCGTCAATCCGCATTTCGCGCTTTCCGTTAAAGCGCTGAATGGCAACAGGTCCCCGTTCCAGATCATAGGTGACCAATTCGCCCAGCGGAAATTCGCCCTGCGAAGTTTTGATCTTCATATCTTCAAGCTGTCCGATCTGTTCCCGGTCCTCAGGCGGATAACGCACCCACACGCGTATCTCATCTTTACCCTGCTGCAGTCGTTGCGATTGAGCCCCAAAAAATGCATTCCGCACCTGGTTCATAATGGTGAAATTGTCAAGTCCCAGAAAATAGGCTTTCGGTTTAAGTTTAATGCGCACCTCCTGGGCTCCGGGTGCTTCCTGATCCACCACATCTGTAAGCTGGGGAATATCTTCAAGCTCTCCCAGCAAAAAGTCACGGGCCTCGTCCAGTTCTTCCAGGTTTTCGCCCATAAGACTTATCGAGATGGGATCTCCCCAACGATTCCGGCCGGCCACAGAAAATTTATCGGCGGCCGGAACATTCCCGATCTCATCACGCACCCGGCTTGCGATATCAAAAGATGAGATTTCGCTGCCTTCAAGGTTCCTGAGGTTCACAGCAATATGTCCTGCATGGGAACCATTTTCATCCCCGTCGAAAGCGCTTCCCATCACCAGATAGGTGTAATTTACAAAATTGGAAGTATCGTTGTACTCCTCTTTCAGTTCTTCATTGACCTTCCAGACGGACTGCTCAAACCGACCGAGATATTCATGCGTCTGCTTCTCCCCTTCACCGGGTGTAAATGCCACGTTAACATTAAAACTGTCCGGAGGGATGTTTGGGAAAAATGTGGAAGAAACAAGCCCACCTCCAAAAAGTCCGATGGTGATCAAAAACATGGCCAGGGGAATGACAATGGCAATATGCCGGTGCCTGATTACAAAACTCAGCAACCTTCCGTATAATTTTTCCCGCATCCAGGTAATGAAGCGCTCCAGCCTGTCGCGCACGCGGTTGCCAAAACTGACGGCTTCTTTACGACGTTGAAGAATATGAGGAGAACCAATATGGGCAGGCAATACAAGACCGGCTTCAATCAATGAGAAGGCCAGGCTGGCCACGACAACAAATGCCATTTCACCCATCATTTCCATATTTCCTTCGATCAGCATCAGGGGCCAGAACGCAATAATGGTGGTAGTTACTGAAGTAATCACGGCGGGTAACACCTCCTTGGTACCATCAACAGCGGCCCTTCGGGGTGATTTTCCCTGCTCAAAATGCGAAAAAATATTTTCGGCGACAACAATCCCGTCATCCACCAGAATACCGATGACCAGAATCATACCAAACAGTGATATCATATTGATGGTGATACCATACATGCTGGCCACCACGAACATTCCCAGAAACGAGGGCGGTATTCTACGAGATTTTACTAACGCTGAAGAATTCGACCAATTCTTAATAAAAGAAGCTTTAATCTCTGCAGTTCCTTGGGATGATGCTGGAAACTTCATTCGCTTCTCTGTTACATTTGAAGCTGAAGATCAAGCTGAAGAAGAAAGAATCATTTCAGAAGTTAAAAATAGATTAGCAGAGTTTGATTTTATATTTTAATCTTTTAAACCCCGAGCTATTTTAGCATCGGGGTTTTTATTTTTATTGTTTAGTTACTTTCTTTCAATTCTCAATTTTAAAAAAAGAGGAGGAACAATCATGCCTGATTTTTGGACTCATATTCTAGGTGGTGAATTAGTAATCAAAGAACTAAAACAAGAAGATGAACAACAATACCTTAAAATAATTACAGATAATCAGCAATTGTTTAATCTCGGCTGTCAAGGACCAGATATTTTCTTTTATAATGACTTTTGGCCCTGGATTAAAGAAAAACGAGGACCTAGCATAGGTGAAAAAATGCACCAAAATAATGTAGCCGAATTATTCAAAGTTAGTCTTGAATTTCTAAAACAGAATCAAAATAGTGATGACTTTTCTCAGTTGTTTGCCTATCTAAGTGGCTTTGTAGTTCACTATGCTCTTG
>JAWOCV010000067.1:0-3934 GCA_046483585.1 Marinilabilia sp. | reverse complement strand
GCTTTTCAGATAGTGAATACTTAATTATTTAAAGGCAATATCTGAAAAGCAGGAACAAAATGCACTGTTTTTTTTATGAACGGAACAGGATTGTCGGGGAATCTCCGTTTGGAGACCATGAACAAATCTGCCGGCTGATTAAAATTAACTGCACCCCCCCTGCACGCGGGTCATTTCCTTTTTTACCGGTTTTTCTCTGGAGGCCAGGTTTTCTTCAATTTCTTTCATTTCCTGGGCGGCTTGTCGCCTGAAAGTCAGGATGGTGTGTTCTTCTTTTGTTTCCGCCGTCTGGGCTTCTATGTTATTGTAAAAGATATTCTGGAATTCGTTGGCATCTTCTTCCAGGGCAAGACTGGTTTCATTGCCGTGGTAACGGGCAACCAGGCATGCTTTTTTAGCCTGATCGGTGGTTTCGCCGTAAAACACATTGGTCCGGATTCGCTGGTTGAGAAGTTGCCGGTACTCCGAGCTGTGCAACTCTTCGAGCGGAATATTGATGGCCGTGGCAATGTGGAAGTCTTCATATTCTTCGGGACTGCGCACGTCGATAACGTTGTATTGATAATAGTTGTTGATCAGCTCAAATGCGAGCTTATCCGGGGCAATGAGGTCGGGGTTGCATTCTCCGGCGGCAGCCCGTTCTTCCAGTTTCTCCATGGTGTATTCCTTGCGCGAAGGAGTAATCATAACCAGAAGCACAATGGCGAGGGGCAGGGCGGCTGAGAGGGCTTTATTTTTCCAGTTTCCGCTCAGAATGTGAACCGGGCGGTGGTTGACTTTGTCTTCGATCATGCCCGTTGCGACGAATGCCGTTATGGCAATAACGATCATTACCAGGGCAAAAGTGGCGCGTTCCATACCAAAAACTTCATAGATCAAAAGGGGTCCCTGGTCATTGGCCATATAAAAATCTTCGAGCCAGGGAAATACTTCTCCAAAAGAGAAAATACCGATGGTTGCGCCTAAGATGAAAGCCCAGCCGTCAATTTTTCCAATGGCTGCTGCGCAAGCGCTTGTGCCGGGACAAAAACCTCCAATGATGAATCCGGCGCCCATTATTACACCTCCTGTAATGGCTGAAGGCAGAAAAGTAGGGTTCACAAAAATAATCTCAGTATTGAGCAGTTCCAGATGTGAGAGTACTACCACGCCGGTCATGGCAGTAATGCCCGCCGTGAAAAAAACTTTCAATACGGTGAAATCGTATCCGTAAAAAAGTCCTACCAGTTTTCGTGTTGACGAAAACCCCGCTTGTTCAAGGGCAAATCCAAACCCGATGCCTACGATCAGGGCGATTACAAAATTGAATTCGGGTGCTATTATATCAGGGATCAATGGTGCCATGTGTATCGATTTATCCGGTTATCCATAATTTTCTAAAAAACCAGGCCAGCGCATAAGCTCCGCCAAAAATGGCCAGCATGGTGATGATGCCGCCAAAGGACATGACGGCCATGCCGCTTAATGCCGAACCGCTGGTACATCCTCGTCCCAGCTGGCTGCCAAAGCCAAACAAAAGACCGCCAAATATGGCTCCTATGAGGCGCGTGTTGTTCCGTACACCGGGTCCTTTTTCAAGTTTAAGCCCCAGGCGTCCTGACAGGGCTCCCGAGAAAAAGGCCCCTATCACCACTCCCAGCATTTCAAAAACAAGCCATGACTTCATGGGACCGTCGGGATGATCCGCTGCATAATCCTGATAGTAGGCTGTGGATTCGTAATGTTCGGGCGTTACAGATTTAACGGTGCTTACCGCAACGCTTTTCATAGCTCCGCTGGCCCCAAGTCCGCGACCTGTGATGTAGATGGTTGCCAGCAGAACGAATCCCAGAAGTACGCCGGCCAGATAGGGATTCATATATCTGTTTTTACGTTCCATTGTTTGGGTCTTTTTTGAGTTTAAAAATTCGCATTCTTTTCCTTTTCATTCTTCCGGGGTTCGGGTGAATCTGTTTCTTCTTCAAGTTCTTCCCACCCGGTGAGCATGGCCCTGATGTTTGAGGTGGGGGTATGCCCGGTGGTGGTCATATAAATGTGAATAATGGCAAACATAATAATCAGATAAGCTCCCAATGTGTGGAGCATAGCGACCATACTTAGCGGGATGTCGCTTATAATGACCATGTTGTTGGCATCTATGGAGCGATAGAACATGTAAACCAGGCCGGTGACCACAAGCAGTGGGGCCATGACCAATTTAAAACCCAGGTAAGTAAGGGCCTGAAGCGGATTAAGTTTGTTGCGAACCGTTTTCCGGGTAGGATGAGGTTCTCCTTTGAAAATCCCAAAGGTATAATAACGAATTTGTGCCTGCAGTTTGGAAAACGTTGGGATATATTGCCGCCATTCGCCGGTGGTAAGATGCCAGAAAACAGAGAAGGCAATCAGGATGAGGAGCATCCATGCGGCGGTTTGGTGGTATTCCACAGCTTTTTCGTAGCCAAACAGGGAGAAACTGTCGTGAATTTCAAAACCCGATAAAGCCAGAAAAAAGATAAGAGCAGCCTGTGACCAGTGCCAGAATCTTTCGAACCGTTTGTATATGTACGTTTTTTGCATAAAAGAGAATGTTTTACAGATTGGTGTTGATCTCTTCTGTTTCTATTTCCTTGTTTCTTACTGATGCCACGATACGGGCTATGGCATGTAAAATCACCCCGGTCAGTGCGGCTAAAATGAGCAATCTGCCCATAAGGTCGATCCCGGCGTGGGTGTCTCGTCCCGGCATGTAAAAATCATCAAGACCTGCCAGGCGACTGTCTTCACGGGTATGGCATTCCTCGCAGGAGAGGGCTTCTTCTGTCGGGGACACCATGTGGTTTACGGGCCAGTACATTTCTGTGTCAACGAATTCATGTTGCCCGCTATAGGGGAGGTCTACCCTCTTCATACCTGCTTCAGAAGCCAGATGCCAGTCAAAGTCTTTCCAGTAAGCACTGTCCCCTTTTTCGGCAGCCCATAACTTTGGCTGAATCAGTAATTGTGTTTCAGGGTCATATATCTGATCGCCCCGGTGTACTTTTACAGGGTATATCTTTGAGTTTTTGTCATTGGCTGAACCTAACAGATTATTTATCTGTACCGGTATGGAGTCTACTTTGTCACCCAGGACGTAGTGAGTGGCATGACCGTTGAACCAATAATATTCGGGTTCAACATTTTTCTCCCATCTAAATGATCCTTTCATGGAAAGATAGGTTTCTACTCCTGCTGTATCGGTTTCATGGATGGGGTCTCCATCTTCGAGCCGGCCGGCATCCGACCATCTCCATTCCATTTTTGTGGGATTCACTTTTGCATATTCTGGTATGTGACAAGTCTGGCAGGCCACTCTTCCGGTATGGACATCCAGATTCCTGTCCATGTGTGGCGTGTTGGTGTGGCACTCATCGCAGGTAAGTCTGTTCTCATCACTTGAGGATACCGAGTATAACTTACCCTTCATCTCATGGTTTTCGGCGCTGTGACAATCCACACAGGTCATGTTTATTCCGTTGGCAGCCATGTGGACATCCACATCCCGGGTGGTGGCGAGCAGAGCTTCTTCCAGATCGCCGTGTTTGACATTATTGCCTCCCCCGCTATAAAAGTGGCAGGCACCGCAATTGATCCTTTCCGGTCTTCCAACGCTCTGTGCAACTTTTGACAGGTTAACCGACCTGTCAGGATATCCTGCCATTGATGCCCCTTTGGTATACTCTTCACTGTTGTCGTGGCACACCATACAATCGACATTCCGCGCATTTTCGAAGTCGAAACGCTCGTTGTTGCTCATCCCGAATCCAATGTGGCATGCTGCACAGGATTGTTCATTTGAACTTGCTCCGATACAATAATTGTTCAGCACATTGCTTTTCCCCATGCTGGCAATGCCCCGGTCTTCCACATAAGATATCCTCTCCCAGTTCCAGTGACTTGAGGCAATGACCTCTTT
>JAWOCV010000049.1:0-3073 GCA_046483585.1 Marinilabilia sp. | reverse complement strand
CTTATAGGGTTTGTTTTTTGATCACATACTTGCCCGGCAGCAGGAGGGGTGGCACATAAGAAAAACCAGATAGCTGGTCTTAGCCGATTAACCAACCCATAAATACTGCCTGGTTTAAGCTACCTTGTAACAACTAAAGCTTCAATGCCGCCTTCGTAGAAGGCCAATAGCGATAGCAATCATTTGCCGAACGATGCACGGCGCCTCGTTAGAGTGCGCGATAAAATGCAGATTATATGCACCATTATATATTTGGTGGATTATTATGAAAGGCTAATTATCCGAACAATTAACAAGGAGGCATAGCGACTAATGTTTAATTGATTGGAAAATAAGGTTTATGAGTAATACGAATAAAATAAAAGGATGAGCGTTTGACCTATTAACAGGGGCGTAGCCCCGGCCGGAAAAAGCACAGGGTGAGGTCGGCCGGAGGCGGACCAACCCTGTGTAGCCAATGCAGCAAGGAGGGAAGCTCTGAAAGAGCGTTCTGTATCTTTTTAATGATTTCACATTCAACAAAAAAATCCCGTTCACAAACGGGATTTTTTGAACTTTTATTCAGCCTTTTTTCTGATAATTATTCCGCGGCCTCCTCAAAATCTTGGTCCAGTTCGTTTTTTTCGTCAGGTTCTTCTTCCCCTTTGCTCAACCTTCTTTCGATGCTGGTTTCATAGTTATCGATCAGGGCATTGAGCTCCTTCAACAGGGGCTTATATTTTTCGTCTCCATCGATGATGATGAATGCATTGATACGGTCAAACAGGTTTTTAAGGGAACTTTCGGCTTTTTCACGCAGTTCCGGCATTGTTTCTTCAGGGGTTTGGGCATACTCCCTGTTTCTTTCCAGGAAGAGCCGGTCAAATTCCCTGTTGGATGCCACCAAAAGGTTGTAATATGGGTCCAGATGCAATGTATCTATGTCATCCCTGAGACCTTTCCGCTCTACATCTTCAAAAATATCCTCCAGGTTGGCAGTTTGCTGGTGGTAACTCTGCCTGTTAAGGGCATTTCCGTGTTTTTCAAATACATTTAGCAAGGCCCCTGCTTTCATTTGCATTTTTTCATCCGGATGGTATTTTGCATAGACACGCAAATGCAGGATAATACCGGAAAACATGTTATCACGCTGCCCATCTGCATGCACAATGGCCTTGGTAATACTGCTGCCCCGGTCGGCTTTATACACCACTCTCATTTCTTCGTTAGCGGTTGTGACCTCTTTTGCAATTTCGCTTAGTTGAAGCGTTTCAAGATCGTGATTGTTTAAAACAGAAACGGTCAGATCATTAAACTTAACGAATTCGCCATTTCTATAACGTGAAAAGTCAGGTATTCTAATCATAGTGGTTACATTTTATAAGATTAATAATTTGAAAGATGGGAGTAAATTACAAAAATAAATTATAAAATGCACGTGCTTTATTAAAAAAATCGAAATCATCATTCAAGCATGCGGCATGTTTTCGGGACTTTCCGAAATTATCATGCAAGCATACGAGACGCTTTCGGAACTTTCCGAAACCTTCATGCAAGCATGCGAGACGCTTTCGGAACTTTCCGAGACCTTCATGCAAGCTTGCGGGACGATCTCGGAAGTCCCGGAAGTACCATGCATGCGTGAGGGTTTAATTAATTTAGTTGACAACACTAAAATTGGCTTGGACGTGTCCCGATTTTTTATCACTTTTATACAAATTTTTCCCGTCCGTTATACGGATAACACCTAAAATTAAAATCAATATGGTAACGCGAAGAACATTTCTTAAAAGAACGGCAGCGGCTGCCACAGCACTGATCGCGGCCCCGACCATCATTCCTGCTTCTGCAATGGGCAAAAACGGGCATGTGCCACCATCAGACAGGATCAACCTGGCATTCATCGGTGCCGGCAACCAGGGGTGCAATGATGCCCGTTCATTTCTTAACGATGAACGGGTTCAGATCACCACCATCTGCGATGTAAACAAAAAAAGTGACGGCTACTGGGATGGTGCGGTAGCAGGCAGAGAATATCTTATGGATATGGTAGACAAAGCCTATTCGGAAAAGTACGGCAAAAAATACAGATCCTGCCGTGGATTTGAAGATTTCCGGGAGGTCGTCAATCTGAAGGACATTGATGCGGTGGAAATCGCCACTCCTGACCACTGGCATGCCATTCCTGTTATGATGGCGGCTGGCGCAGGAAAGGATATTTACTGCCAGAAACCCCTTTCCCTGACCGTCCAGGAAGGAAGAGACATGAGCGATGCGGTAAAAAAGAACAACATCGTATTTCAAACCGGAAGCCAGCAGCGTTCCAACCATCACTTCCGCAGGGTTTGTGAACTGGTGCGTAACGGAAAGATCGGAGAGCTTCATACAGTGGTATGTGGACTCCCCGGCGGAACACCTGATTTTGGGAACACCGGCCACCAAACCAAAATCGAACCCGTGCCACAGGGCTTCAATTACGACATGTGGCTGGGTCCGGCCCCTGAAGCGCCCTATTGCCCGGCACGTACCCATGTCAATTTCCGGTGGGTACTCGATTATTCCGGCGGGAATGTAACCGATTGGGGCGGCCATCACCCCGACATTGCGCAATGGGGTATGAATACCGAATATACCGGGCCGGTCAAAATCCGGAATCCCAAATCCAAATGGTCTGACCATCCCATATGGAATACCGCCACTGAATTTTATTTTGAATGCATTTATGAAAACGGTGTGAAACTGATCATCCAGAATGACAAGGACCTTGGTGTCACTTTCAAGGGCAGCGAAGGAGAAGTGTGGGCAGGCAGGCAAAAACACACGGTTAAGCCGGAAAGCCTTGAGGATGTAGAGATCGGACCGGAGGACGTCAATTTATATAAGAGCGACAACCATTTCCGGAATTTCATCGATTGCGTGATCTCCCGTGAAGAACCAATAGCACCGGCTGAGGTGGCTCACCGGTCCATCACCCTTGCCCATCTGGGCAACATTGCCATGATGCTCGGTCAGGACCTGGACTGGGATCCCGACAAGGAAGAGTTTATAGACAATTTTGCGGCCAACCAATTGTTGACCCGCTGGATGAGGGAGC
>JAWOCV010000012.1:0-15740 GCA_046483585.1 Marinilabilia sp. | reverse complement strand
GTCACCGAAGACGGGCATGATTATGTGTTCCGCCTTGTGCCAAATGGCCATGAACAGGACTCTGATCATGCCGGGCATGAGCAGGAAAATAGCGAGTCCGGTCAGGAACATGAAGCGCACACGAATGAACAAGGAGAAGAGAATGAAGAGTATTATATATTTGAACGGACAGAAGTAAAAACCGGTCAGTCACGGGGTGGTTTAACAGAAGTGACTTTCCCGGATACCACCTTTCATGAAACTCGTTTTGCCACGGGTAATGCCCAGGCATTATCGTCTGAAATGAAATCAGGAAGTGCAGGGCATCAGGGGCATGCGCATTGATTGGGGGCGTAAGAATAATTAGGGTATTCTGAATAAGTCAGAAAAGCCGTTTCTTACCCCCGGAGTATTTTTTTCTTTTTTCCTCAATGAGCGGATTAGAAGTAGCACGACAAGGCACGGCCGGACGTTTTCCGCGGTTACGCAGGCGGAAGTTTTGATTGAATTCGTAAATGATGGAGAGTTCATGGGCCCCTGCCGAATTCCAGCCAAGTCCGCTGATTGTGATGTCGTAGCTATAACCGAACCTTATTGCATCGTGTTTGTACGAGAGGGAAACCACGATGGCATCCTGGTTAATTCTGTTTTGGTTTTCCTGTTTGAGGATGGGCAGCCCTCTGTACCACACTCCGACTTCCAGTGGATCGTTGAACCAGTAGGCCCCCACATCAGCCTGATTGAAATTGCCCTGATGCTGGAACCTGAAACTACCGGCAAATGCTCTTTCGCTCTTGATTCTTCGCCGTTTTTCTTTCCAGAAGTTGAGCCCTCCAAAAACCACGTATTTTCTGGAAAGTTGCATTTGTTCTCCCAGGAAGGAGTAGTTGGGATTGCTCAAATGTTCAACGGTTATGCCGCCCCAGAAATGAGGATTGTAGACGAGAACCGAGGAGGCGAAATCCACATATTGGGCTTGATCATTGGTGATTTGATTCCATGAGCCTGAGGCGCCCCCACCGATTTGTTCATCAGCAAATCTTATCTTACTGAAATCTATTGAGCGGTTTCCGTAAGCAAACTGAACAGCCGGCACTACCTGCCAAAGGTCGGAAATTTGTATGTTATAGGAATATTGAAGGGCTGCCTTTGTGGTGGTCAGTCCGGCCGTTCCGGCTTTGTCCTGGATCAATAGCAGGCCCAGACCGCTATTAAAGGCATTAAAGTAATTGTCGATTGACACCGAGTAGGTAGAAAAAGCCTTTTGGATGCCCGGCCACTGGTTGCGGTAATTCATGACCAACCGGCCGCCATCAGTAGCTCCCGCCAGAGAAGGGCTCAGATAGAGGGGGGACGCGTAGAACTGCGAAAAACTCAGGTCCTGTCCTCTGGCTATTGTGCCCGTCAGCAGCATGGCAAATCCTAAAAGAAGTTTATATGTTGTACGTTTTATTGTCATCTTTTACTTGTCATCTTAGCAGCGTCACATCTCCCGTTTTTTCTATTCTCTTTCCATTGCTGAATGTGGCAGTTACCCGCCATATATAAACACCTAGTGGGCATAGTTCTTTCTGGGAGTATCCATCCCATCCTTTGTTGATGTCGTTGCTTTCAAAAATCAATTCTCCCCAGCGGCTGTATATCTGAAGTTTGTATTCTACAATGCCCTTTTGGAGGGATGGGTAGAATACATGGTTGGTCCGTTCTCCATAGGTGTAAGAACCATTGGAGGGGCCGCTTTTGCTGGGTGTAAAAGCATTGGGAAAGTCCAACTGGCCTCCCTGTTCGGCTTTTACGGCATTGGGGATGGTGAGCTCATCGGTGCATTCCTGATTGTTTTCTACAAACAGGGTGACGTCGTAACTGCCCACCTCCTGATAGTTATGTGAAGGGGCGTATTCAGCCGAGGTGGTGCCATCCCCGAAGGACCATTTATAGAAGTCCCCGCCTTCCGATTTGTTGAGGAAATTCACACTTTCGTCGGGTATATAAACAACTTTGGGAACAGGTTCAAACAGAGCAACCGGTCTGTTGTAAACCTCAATGACCACATCTTCGGATTGATTGGTCCCACCCGGCCCTGTGGCTGTAAGTTTAACATGGTAAGTTCCCGGCGTTCGGTAGGTATGAGTGGGCGCCTTTTCCTGTGATATGTTCCCATCACCAAATTCCCAGGTGTAAGAGGTGGCATCCAGGGTGTTGTTGTAAAACGACACGGTTAATGGCTGGCACCCAATTTGACTTTCTCCGTAATCAATGGCAGGAACCATCGGAATGATGGAAATGATTTTTGACCGGGTGGCTTCACAATGTGGGCTAAACGCTTTCAGAATTATCTCGTAATCTCCTGATTGATTATATTGATGCGTTGCGGGTGAAAGGCCTTCAAAGACTGAGCCGTCGCCCAACTGCCAGCTATAATCCCAGCTGCCTTCTGTCTGGTTGTTGATCGTGACGGTCCGGTCAGGCATTTGCTGCTCCATGGGCGTCACCTCAAACTGAGGTTTTGGCGAAGGATGGACGGTGACAGTGGTGGTGGCGTATTCCCGGCATCCAAAAGAGGAAGTTGCTTTCACTTCAACCTGATAGGTCGTATCAGAATAGGAATTGTTTTCAAAAGAGTAGGCGGTTTGATAGGTTCCCTCTTTTGTGTCGCCATTGCCAAAGTCCCAGGAATATTCTTTGGCTCCTGCATCCGTGGTGAGTTGAGTGGAGAGGGGCGTGCATCCTTCATGGGGCTCGGCGGTTAATTCGATATCGCGCACGGGATACACCGAGATGGATTTTTCGAATTGATCGGTACACCCATATTCATTGGTGGCTGTGAGTCTGGTATTAAATGACTGAATATAATCTTCTGTGTTTTCAAAAGTATGCTCAGGATGTTCCTCATCACTTATGTCGGAGTTATCGCCAAAATTCCACCCATACGTTTCGGCCCCTTCCGAGGTATTTTGAAATGTGGCAGAGAGGGGTGAACATCCGGCCAGGTCGGGTGTTTCAAATGAAGCTGAGGGGGTGGGGTAAGCGATGACCTCAAAATCCAGTGTGTCGTTACAATGATGGCTGTTCGTGGCAATCAGTGAGACGGCCAGGGTGTCTGTGGTATTTCCGGAAGCTTCAAATACGTGACTGGGGTTTTCTTCACTACTGGTTCGCCCGTTAGGAAAATTCCATTGAACATTTTCAGCATTTACTGAAGTGTTGGTGAAATCGATGGTGTGGGGCGAACAACCGGTGGTGTCAAACGCTGCAGTTTGGGCTATGGCCCGGGGCATAAATTCTATGGTTTGGGAAGCTTTCCCAATGCATCCTTCATCAGAAATTTCGGTCCATTCAAAAGTGGAGACCCCGGCCATGTCGGCCGTTACTTCAGTCGTTGAATCATTGGGGCTGCTGAAGGTAACATTGCCAGGACCGGATGCCAGACTCCACTGGCCGTTTTCCAGATCGGGGGTGACCGTGAGCGTACTGGTCAATCCACATGTTTCTTTGTCTTCTCCTGCCATCGGTTCCGGCGCGGAGGCGAAGATTATTTCTACGGAATCGCTGTCCCTGCACCCATTATTTTCCAGGGTCCATTCCAATACATAAGTTCCGGTCATTTCAGCAGTGATCGAGGCATCTGGTTGGACGGGATCATCGAAATCAATGGTGTCCGGACCTGAAACCTGCTGCCACATGCTTGTGCTGAAACTGTCGGAATTGCCGTTCAGCTTATGTTCCAGCGCACAGATGGTTGTGTCCCGGCCGGCATTGGCTACCGGCTGGTCTTTTACAATAACCTGAATATCGGTTTGGTCCGAGCATCCCATGTCGTCCGTTACCTGGTAGGTGTAATTAAAAGTTCCTGTTTCTGAGGAATGAAAATCGGGATTTTGAATGTCGGTTGCAGATAACTTGCCGGTTTCAGGGCCCGACCAGAGATGAGCCACATAGTTTGTTGATCCGCCCGAAACAAGGGGGTCGAGGTTTACAGTTGAGCCTGCACATACTTCCACCGGGGTAGGGTCGAAATCGGCGGACACATCTTCCACTTCTATGGTAATGCTGGTTTCGTTATAGCAACCGTTGGCGTCCGTAACTTCCGCAGTGATCTGGTAAGAACCGATATTGGTGGTGTTAAAAACCGGGTCTTCGATATCTGTTGCATTCAGAGGAGCGGTGTCGCCTGTCCACTGGATGGTGTAGGGGGCGGTGCCCTCGGATATTTGAGTGTTTAACGGCAGATCGAGGCCGGGACAAAGGTAGGCCGGATTTCCTTTATCAATGATAACCTGGGGGGCCTCGATGACTTCAATGGTTGTTGAACCATTGGCAGAACAGCCATTTTCGTCCGTCACCTGATATTCTATGGTGTGAACGCCCGGTCCGGCATCAAGGGGCGTCAAAACCCCGTCCTGATCAACCCCTGGTCCTGACCATGTGCCACCAGAAGTCGCCGCCGACAGAGTGACCGGAGGGGCCGTTTCACAAAGGGGACCTACCGGATCAATGGAGCCATCGGGCAAATCCACAATTAACGCTATGGCTGTTGTTTCAATGGGCGGGTTGTCGCCGTTGACCGGATCGGCCGGGGGCCCCGGAATGTCAGGGTCGTCGTATGGGTTGCAGGTATTCCAGTTTCGGATGGTTACCTCAAAATAATCGCCCACGTCATGTCCATGTGGAATGTAGACCTGTTCCGATTCTCCCTGTGGCGGAAAAGGGGCTGTGACCGTTGGCGTGTAATGTTCAATGGAGCCTTCATACGGCCATGGGTGCTGAGTGCCGTTTACCGTGGCATCCGTAATGGTTGTGCCACCTGTGCCATAAATCCATTGCGTCCATCTTTCCCGGTTGTTGGGATTGTCTTCTTCATAGGGAGGCGTGCAGTTCCACTGACTGGCATCCTGAAACTGTACCGAGCCATCATTGCCTATACAAATCTGGAAGACATCGGGCGAAATGCTCAGAGTTCCCCCGTTCTCGTTGTCGATGTCCCATACTTTAACTTGCTGAGTTTGCCTTGAATCCGTACAAAGGGTGCCGTTAATTACCAATGAAGCAGCGGGTTCGTAGTTACATTTATCACCCCCCGACGAATAAACATGATTGGCATTGACGATCCAATTGTCACCCCCTGTATTGGTGGCCGGAATGGTTTCTGTTGGCGAGCCATCGTCCCAGTCAATGTATATACTCACATCTCCGCTTCCGCCGTCAATAACACCCCCATACTCGACTGACCATGAAACCGAAACGGGCGCACATACCCCATCCGGGACAATGTTGTTGCCGCTGGCATCATAAATACAGTTCTGAGCCGAAAGACCGGATGACTGTAGTATGATTAAAATAGCTGTTGTGAAAAACCCTGTGATTTTCCTCATATTTTTGAATAACGAACCCTCTTTCGTTATCCAAGGCCATAAGCACCTTTATAACAATTTCTTGAAACGGACGTTAGTGTAAACGAACGTAGCACCCTGTATTTCTGAAATTTGGGATAATGATCTTGTAAAAAACGTTTTTTTTGGCCCTTGATAACGCTTCAACAGTAATTAAACTTGTTTGTACCTCTAACGCATAGAAGACTTAATCATTTCCCTTTTGTACGTGAGCCATCGGGAAAAGTTATTTTGGAAAGTGAATATTTGAAGGAGGTGTTATGTGTTTCTTAGTCAATTACTTGGGGCTTTATTGAGTCCCTGAAAAAAAATCTGACCATCTTGACAAGTTTTCCTGTTTTGAATGATTTTAGATAGGAATTGCTGAAAATGGCCTGAAAAATTTAGGTTAGGTCTGGCGTGCTTTCAATGAAGTTTTTTTGAACTGGATTTGCGAAAAAATAAAAAAAGCTCATGCCGGGCTAAGGCTTGTAAGGCCGCTGGTCTTTTCTCTTGAAAATCTACCAATCTATGGGCCGCCTTTGATATCTGCTACCGACCAGGAAAAACCTTACTTCACCCTGAAATCGAAAAAACTCTCCCCTTCAATATATCCCCGCAGCCGGTCGTCAATAGTTACAGGCCCCACGCCTTCGGGTGTGCCCGTATAGATGAGATCCCCGATCTTCAGGGTGAAATATTTTGAAACGTGTGAGATGATCTGGTCAATGCTGAAGATCATATTGGCCGTATTGCCTTGCTGACGCCTTTCTCCGTTGACATCCAGATGAAAATTGAGATTGTTGAGATCAGGGAAGTGGTCTTTGTTGATAAAAGGGGATATGACGGCCGACCGGTCAAAAGCTTTGGCTTTCTCCCAGGGCAAACCTTTTCCGCGGAGCTTTTCCTGAAGGTCGCGGGCTGTGAAGTCAATACCCAGTGCAATTTCTTCATAATACCGGGGAGCAAATTGTTCTTCAATGTTTTTGCCCAGCCGGTTGATCCGGACCACGATCTCCACTTCGTGGTGGAACGATTGGGCAAAGTCGGGCAGAAAAAACGGATCATTGTTGCGCAGAAGGGCTGAGTCGGGTTTCATAAAAACCACCGGTTCCCGGGGAACGGGGTTCTTAAGCTCTTTGGCGTGGTTTTCGTAATTGCGGCCGATGCAGAGGATTTTCATGGAAAAACAAATTTTTTGGTTTGGATGATTTTAGAAAAAGGCTAACGGCCTCATGCTGTTGCTTTTGCCCCGTTGGGGCTTTGGCCGATAAGGAATTCGGCCTTCCTGGGCGAAACGGAGTTCGCCCGACCTATCGACCTACAACCTAATGGTCTACTGACCTAATCACCTACTGACCTAATCACCTACCCTCACGCATTCTGATTAAAAGCATTCCTCAATTTAATGTTGGTCAGCACTTTTTTGGTAAAAAGCGGGAAATCGCCATTCATCATCCAGCCGTAGTAGCCCGGGTCTTTCTCCAGCACATCAGTCACTTTATGCCCTTTGTATTTGCCAAAATTGAAGAGTTCTTCCCCTTTGTCGTTAAAGATGATGCGCCCGGCAAAGTCGGCGTTTTTGTTATGGGCTGAAAACTTTGAAAGAAAATCGATGTCGTTTTTCAGATCATTGTATCGGTCGAGTTGGGCCATCAACACCTCATAAGTTGCACGGGTATCAGCTTCGGCACTGTGAGCGTCATCCAGGTTTTTGTCGCAGTAAAATTTATAGGCTGCTTCGAGTGTTCGTTTTTCCATTTTGTGGAAGATGGTCTGAACATCGATGAATTTACGTTTTCTCATGTCGACATCCACCTCGGCCCGCATGAACTCTTCGGCCAGGAGAGGGATGTCAAATTTGTTGGAGTTGTATCCGGCAAGGTCGCATCCTTCTATAAAAGCAGCCAATTGGCGGGCCACTTCTTTGAAAGTCGGGCTGTCGGCCACATCTTCATCGTAAATGCCGTGAATGTCAGACGATTTTTTGGGAATGTGCATTTCCGGATTGATGCGCATGGTTTTGGTCTCCTCGCTTCCGTCGGGATTCACTTTCAGAATGGAAATTTCCACAATGCGGTCCGCGGCAATGTTAATGCCTGTCGTTTCGAGATCGAAAAAAACGATCGGATTTTTTAAATCTAACTGCATGGATTTTTGTTTGATACAACTGCCCGCAGGCTTTCGCTGCTTTGTAACCTGATTTAAAAACAATTTTGGAAGGCAAAAATAATTAAACGGCTGGGTTATACCTAAAAATATCTGGATTTAACCACGAATTATTGCACGCAAGTGGTAGCGTTATTAAAAAATGCCATCGCCTTTACGAAGGAGATGGCATTTTCCTGAACCTGATGATTAGGCAAAACTGACATGTGAAGCCTGGCATGGACTTTACATGCAAATCAGTTTATGCCTCTTTTTCGGTGAATTGATTTTCGATGAAGTCACCGAAGACTTCATATTTTTTGTAAAGCTTTTTGTACTTCTCAACAAATTCGGGTCGGGGATGATAGGTTTTTTCCATACCTCCGCCCATGGCTTTCTGAGCGCTTCCGAAATCGGTGTGTATACCCGCGACCACACTGGCGGCCATTGCAGAGCCCAGGGCAACGGTTTGCTCGTTGCGTGCCACTTCAATGGGCATGTCCAGCACGTCGCTTACGATTTGCATCACCAGGTCCGATTTTTTGGCTACTCCCCCAAGGGCGATCACGCCGTCGATGCGAACACCTTCGGCCCGGAAGCGGTCCACGATCTTTTTACTGCCAAAAGCGGTGGCTTCAACGAGTGCCCTGAAAATGGCCGGGGCATCGGTACCCAGAGTAAGGCCTGCAATGGCACCGGTTAGTTTCTGGTTGGCATCAGGTGTGCGGCGCCCGTTTAGCCAGTCGAGGGCCAGAACGCCCGATTCGGCGGGATCGATATTCTCAGCAGCCCGGCTTAGTTGTGCGATCATTTGTTCTTCCAGCTCCCGGGCGATTTGTTGCCGCTCTTTCGAATTATTTTGTAACAGGATATTGTTGACCGGCCACATCAGGATGTCTTTGAACCAGGCATACACATCGCCAAAGGCCGATTGTCCGGCTTCAAGTCCCATCATGCCGGGAACAACCGATCCGTCCACCTGTCCGCAGATGCCTTTTACCAGCGTGTCACCCACTTCTCCTTCGGGGGCGACCATCATGTCGCAGGTGGAGGTGCCCATCACTTTGCTCAGGTAGTAGGGCTTGATCTCGCCGCCTACGGCGCCAAGGTGGGCATCGAATGCGCCCACGCCGACAGGGATGCCCGGTTGCAAGCCGAGTCTTTCGGCCCATTCGGCTGTCAGTTCCCCGGCTTTTTCATCACTGGTGTATGTCTCTTCATATAAACGGTCTTTCAGGTCGGCCAGGTCGGGAGCCAGCTTTTCAAGAAATTCTTTGGGCGGAAGCCCGTTCCAGTCGGGGTGCCACATGGCTTTGTGACCGGCTGCACAGCGGCTTCGCTTAATATCAGGGACATTTTTGATGCCCGAAAGCAATGCCGGGATCCAGTCGCAATGCTCGACCCACGACCAGGCTGCCTCTTTGATTTCGGGGGCTTCACGGTTGACGTGCAGTATTTTGGCCCAAAACCATTCAGAAGAATAGATGCCTCCTTCATATTTGGTGAAGTCGGTGCCGCCCCAACTCCGGGCCACTTTATTGATCTCTTCAGCTTCATCTACGGCCGTGTGGTCTTTCCAGAGAACAAACATGGCGTTGGGGTTCTCCTCGAATTCCGGTAACAATGACAAGGGTGTGCCTTCTTTGTCGACCGGAACAGGCGTGGAGCCCGTGGTATCTACAGACAGGGCATGGATGTGTTTCCCTGTTTCGGCCGGGGCTTTCTCCAGAGCGCCTTTAACGGCTTCTTCAAGACTCTCCATGTAGTCTTTCGGGTGCTGACGAAACTGGTTTTGGCCCGGATTGCAATAAAGCCCTTTTTTCCAACGGGGATAATAGCTCACCGCAGAAGCGATCTCTTCGCCGGTGGCTGTATCGGCGATCATGGCCCTGACGGAGTCGGTTCCGTAATCAAGGCCAATTACATAATTTTTTTGCATAACTGGTGTTTTTTTGTCTTAAATTAATGGCAAGGGAACTGATTGTCTTCATGACAAATCAACCCTGGCTCCCGGTTTGCCCGTAATATGCGTTTTTCCCGTGTTTCCGTGAATAGTGTTTTTCGAGCAGGAAATGATCCACGGGCTGTCGTTGTCCCAGTATTTCCGTGTTTAAGGCCATTTTAGCAACTTCTTCCACCACCACGGCATTTTTGACAGCGTCATCTGCGTTTTTGCCCCAGGTGAAGGGTGCGTGGCCGTTGACCAGAACGGCCGGAACCGCCATGGGGTCAAGATTTTCGAATCTTTCCACGATCACAAGGCCGGTTTCCAGTTCATAGTTGCGGTGCACTTCCTCCTCGCTGAGTTTCCGCGTGCAGGGGACTTCGCCATAAAAGTGGTCGGCATGGGTGGTCCCGTAGGCAGGAATGCCCCGGCCCGCCTGTGCCCAGGCCGTGGCCATGGACGAGTGGGTGTGAACGATCCCGCCTATGCCCTGAAAATGACGGTACAAAGCCAGGTGGGTAGGGGTATCGGATGAAGGTTTCATTTCCCCGTCCACGACTTCCCCGTTCAGATTGAGCACTACCATATGTGAAGGTTTCATCTCGTCGTAAGAAACCCCGCTGGGTTTGATCACGAAAAGGCCCTGGTCGCGGTCAATGGCACTGGCGTTGCCCCAGGTCAGGGTGACCAGGCCGTGGCGAACCAGTGCCATATTGGCTTCATAAACTTCTTTTTTCAGTTCTTTAAGCATAAGCTAAGTTTTGAAAAAGATTTTCAGGAATAGGAAACATCATTCCAGCGAAGTTCATTTTTGAAATCCCGTACAGTGGTGTCCTTGTCGATGAGCAGGTATTCGATACCCGCCATTTCGGCAAACATTTCCAGGTGTTGTGGTTTGACGGCAAAACTGAAGCCCGTGTGATGCGCTCCCCCTGCAAGGATCCAGGCCCTGGCCGATGTTTCCAGATCGGGATGGGGAGTCCACAGAGCTTTGGCCACCGGTAGTTTGGGTGTGTCTTTAGGTTTCACTGCCGTTACGGTATTGACCAGCAAACGGAAACGGTTCCCCATGTCCAGAAGTGAAGCATTGAGGGCTTCTCCTTCTTTGACACTGAAAACAAGCCTGGCCGGATCGTCCTTGCCACCAATGGAAAGAGGATGTACTTCAAGCGATGGTTTTCCGGTGGCAATAGACGGGCAGACTTCAAGCATGTGAGCCCCCAGCACTTTGTTGCCGGCCGGATCGAGGTGGTAGGTGTAATCTTCCATAAAGGAAGTGCCGCCATCAAGACCTTTGCTCATTACTTTCATGCAACGAAGCAATGCAGCGGTTTTCCAGTCGCCTTCGGCGCCAAAGCCGTATCCTTTTTCCATGAGTCTTTGAACAGCCAGACCGGGCAATTGCTTCATCCCGTGAAGGTCTTCAAAAGTGGTGGTGAAAGCCTGAAAGCCGCCTTCTTCAAGGAAACGCTCAAGTCCGATCTCAATCCGGGCGGAATCTTCCAGCTTGGCATAGGTTTCCTTGTCGTTCATTACATTCTTCGCGATCTGGTATGTTTTGCGGTATTCTTCGATCAGGTCTTTGACTTCCTTTTCGGTTACGTTGTCAATGACATGGACCAGTTCTCCCACGCCATAACCCGATACAGTCCAGCCAAATTGCTTGTGGGCTTCCACTTTGTCGCCCTCGGTGACGGCCACGTTGCGCATATTGTCGCCAAAACGGACCACTTTCAGGTTTTGAGATTCATTCCAGGCCATAGCAGCCCGGGTCCAGTCGTCAATATCCGAGACAACTTTTTCTTCCTTCCAGTGACCGACCACCACCTGACGTTTGATTTTCATCCGGCTGCAAATGAAACCGAATTCACGATCGCCATGGGCAGCCTGGTTCAGGTTCATGAAATCCATGTCGATTTCATTCCATGGGATGTCGCGATTGTACTGAGTATGAAGATGGAGGAGCGGCTTTTTGAGAATGTTCAGGCCATTGATCCACATCTGGGCGGGTGAGAAAGTGTGCATCCAGGCAATGATGCCGATGCAGTTCTCATCAGCATTGGCTTTTCTGAATAGTTCCAATATGTCGTCCGAAGTGGTCAGAACCGATTGAAAAACCACTTTTACAGGACTTTTCAGATTCTGATCAATTCCTTTAACCACTTCCCTTGAGTTGGCGGCTACTTCTTCGAGAGCTTCCGGGCCATATAAATGCTGGCTGCCGGTTATAAACCACAGTTGTTTGTTTTCATTGTTTCGCATAATCTTAAATTTTTTGACCGGGTTTTAAGCCGGCACATTATTTAAACTCTAATACAACTCCGTTTTGGACCAGTTGGTCATATTTTTCTTTGTTGAACCTGTAAAGAAAGGCTCCCCGTTTGGAAGAGGTCTTGTCTTTTTCGTCCAGTTTTTCGAGGACATCCATCGAGAGGATCTTTTTGCGAAAATTTCGCTTGTCAAATTTTTCCTGATGGATGGCCTCGTAAAGATCCTGCAGTTGGGTCAGGGTGAATTTTTCGGGTAACAATTCAAATCCCACCGGTTGGATCTTGGTCCTCCGCTTCAGTCGTTTCCAGGCTTTGTTGACCATTTCGTTGTGGTCGAATATCAGGCCCGGGACATCTTCAAAATTGAACCATTGGGCGCCGTGTTTTTGTCCGATCTTATCATTGTACTGTTCGATGTTGATCAGGGCAAAATAGGCAATGGAAATCACCCGGGCTCCCGGGTCGCGATTGACGTCACCGTAAGTGTAAAGCTGTTCCAGATAGATGTCTTCCAGGCCGGTCAGCTCTTCCAGAATGCGGTAGGCTGCATCATCTATGTTTTCCTCGTGTTTGACGAACCCGCCCATGAGCGACCAGTCTCCTTTGCGGGGTTCAAATTTCCGCTGGATCAGCAACAGCTTCAGTTGCGATTCGGAAAAACCGAATATGATGCTGTCAATGGCCACAAGGTGCCGGTCGTGAGCTTTGTATATGGTTTCGCTTGTCATACTGTTACCAGAAATAGAGGTAAAATGCGACCGTGATGCCAATAATGATCAAAGTGTTGATCACATCCCAATGGTTCCATGATTCGCGGGTCTCTTTTTTCTGGGCTTCCGATTCGGCCCCGTAAGTAATGTTGGTTAAACGTTCAGCGGGGATCGGTTTGGTAAACATGGAAACGGCCACTACAATCAGGATACACAAGAAAAACAGGTAAATGGAATAATGTAACCAGTTAACCTCCACAAAAATGGCATAGTAGAGGGTGTCCGGATCAAGGAATCTTTCGAAGACGTTACTAGCCAGCCGTGTCATTCCCAACACAAATCCGGAGACCAGTCCGGTAAATCCTGCCGCAGGGGTGGCCCGCTTCCAGAAAACGCCTAACAGGAAGACCGAAGCGATGCCCGGAGCCAGGAGGGATTGTACGTCCTGCAGGTATTCGTAAAGAACTTGTCCCATGCTCCGCATTACGGGAATCCAGAGGACACCAAGAACGACGATGACCGTTGTGGCAATCCGGCCCACATGCGTCAGATGGCGTTCGGATGAGTTGGGTCGCCACCGTTTATAGAAGTCTACCGTGAAAAGCATGGCCGAAGAGTTGAACAGGGATGCCAGGGAGCTCATCAGGGCTGCGATGAGTCCGCCCACCACGATGCCGGTGAGTCCCACCGGTAACAAGTTGGAAACGAGGGCAGAGAAAGCTGCATCAGGATTGGAGAGTTCCAGTAAGCCTTTTTGGTTCAATGCGAAGGCAATCATTCCCGGTACCAGGAAAATAAAGACAGGCAAAAGCTTCAGATAAGCTCCGAAAATGGTTCCGCGCCGGGATTGTTTCTGGTCACGGCCCGACAAAACCCTTTGCACGATATATTGGTCGGTACACCAATACCAGAATCCAATAATGGCCGATCCCAGGATAACCCCTGTCCATGGGAAATCAGGGTCATGGCGCGACCGCATCAGGCTGTTCATAGAGTCTCCGTGGTCTGTGGTGGCATTGGAGGTAATTTCCATGAGCTCACCCCAGCCGCCAAGCTCATTCAGACCGACGACCAGAATAGCAGCTGATCCCAGCAGAAGAATCGGTAATTGAAGGACCGAAGTATAAAGAACAGCCCGCATTCCGCCCAGTACAGTGTAAAGACCGGTCACCAATACCAGTCCGATGGCCCCGATCCAGAAAAAATCGATGCCCATCCATTCATCAATGCCGAAAACTTCTTTAAAGACTATACCACCCGCATAGACGGTTACCGCTACTTTGGTCAGAATGTAACTGACCAGCGAGATGATGGAAAGAAAGGAACGGGATGAGGTATTGTATCTCTGTTCAAGAAATTCGGGCATGGTGAACACCTTACTTCTGCTGTAAAAGGGGACGAACACCCATCCCAGGATCAAAACCAGCCAGCCCTGCATCTCCCAGTGGGCCATGGCCATTCCTGTTTCTGCACCTGCACCGGCAAGCCCCACCAGGTGCTCTGAGCCGATGTTGGAGGCAAAGATGGAGGCACCGATGGCAACCCATCCGGCACTGCGGCCGGCCAGAAAGTAATCGGTATGGGTTTCCTTCTTGATTTTCAGTACGTACCAGATCACCAAAAAGAGAAGAACGAAAAAGGCGCCCAGTACAATCCAGTCAATTGTCGTCATAATGGTAATTTAAATGGTTTTTTGGTTTGTATTTTATATTTCTGACTTTTTTGGTTTTGGAGGACGTGGTGCAAATAGATTTTGAACCTTAATGCCAATTCCTTTAAAAGACAGACAGTCTAATGAATAAAATGGGTGTAAAAAAAACACTCATTTTCACGGCGTAAATATAGTTTTTTATGCAAATTTTCAAGAAATGAAAGTGAATTTTAACATTTCGATTTTGCACAAAATCAAGCCAATAAGCTCGTAAAGAGGTTTTTATGAAGAAAAAAAAGAGAGTAGAAGTCTATATTTATTGGGGACCGAATTCTTTGGTGAAATCCGGCCACAGTTCTTCCCTTACCCACTCGAAACGGGGCGCCAGATCCATGATCTTCAGGTAGGTATTCCGGGCTTTGGGGATATTCCCGGCTTCCTGGTAAGTATTTGCCAGAACCACAAGGGTGTTGAGATAGAACCAGTGTTCGCGGTGATAGGCTTTACCGGATTCTATGGCCTTCACGGCTTGCTTGTAGTGGGAGAGGGCCACTTCTTTGTCTCCCCCCAGCAACGATGGCATATAATACATCTGATTGCCTTTTTCCACCAGGTAATGTACGTTCTCCCTGTCGATGGAGGCCGCTTTTTTGAGGGCTGATACACTGCGGCGTCCCAGAACAACAGCTTTGAATTTGGTCAGGGCCATTTCAAACCCGTAAAAACCACTTTTCATAGCATGGGCGGCTGCCCCGGCCCCGGGATGGTTCAGCAGACGCTCCAGGTGATCTTTCCCGCTTTCAAGGTATTTCTCTGCTTCGTCTTCCAGCTTATTTCCGATGCAATAACCGATGTAACCGTACCAGGCCAGTGTAAGTTCGAACAGTTCCTCGTAACGTTCACTATGCCGGAATTCGTTTTCCATTTCTTCCATGGTCTGCTTCCATGTTTCCATATCTCCGGTGATGTAGCATTCGTAAAAAATGGAGTCGCGTTCCTGGGACATGGCTGGCACAGAGATCAGAATGAAGATGATCAGACTTATGAGTTTGTTCAGAGGGGTCTTCCTTTCCATGTGGATTTTTGTTGAACGTGTTGCCTGGTGGCTGTAAAAAACAAGTGAAATAACGTAATTGGTTGCAGAGGCATCAGTAAGATGTTCTTCATGACCGACTGCCGGCTTGCAATGGCAACAAAAATACGCATTGTCACTAAAAGCAAAAAATAAACGGCCAGCCAGATCATGGGAAAAGCCAGCAAAACGGCCAACCATCCAAACAGGGCAAAGAAAACATATAACCAGCCTGCAATGATGCTGCCCCCGAAAAAGAAGCGGGCGCTCCGACCCAGACCGTTCAACGCTTCCCGGTAGTTGTGGTACATCCGGCAGCTCAGCCCTGCCGGAGAGAGAGCCGTGCGTATTTTCAGGCCTTTTCCCTTAATGTACTGGGCAATGGCCACATCTTCTACCACTGTGGTCCGTAGTTTTTCGTGAAATCGTTGCTGATCATAAACTCCGGCATCAAACATCATGAATTGCCCGTTGGCGGCCGTCACCAGATTAAACGGGATATAACGGGAGAAGGCCAGCGGCAGGAGTGAAACCAGAATGACGTTTACCTGGGCCACCAACAGCCATTCCCCTGTGGTGTGCATTTCCTGAACGGG
>JAWOCV010000005.1:0-7736 GCA_046483585.1 Marinilabilia sp. | reverse complement strand
GAGAAAATGACGCGGCCACCCAATATTTAAAGAAAGAGACGTATCAAGAGCTTAACGACCTTTACCAACCCAAAATAAAATCCAGCATTGATAAGGCACTCGTGGGAGACATTTCCACAAAAGAATCCTGGGAAAAACTGACCAACCAATGGAATCGGCTAGCCAATTCCATCGTAGGCAGCATGGGCAATCTGGAGACCATCGAAACCGAGCTGGACCGTTACCTGACGGAACAAGCTCTTGACGGCCTGTTTCTGAAACTGGCACAGGAAGAGGAACAAATCAGGCAAGACCCGGCGGGCAGAGTAACAGATCTTTTGCAAAGGGTATTTGGTGAGTCCTGAAATTAATTAAATGTATTTTCACACAAGCGTCCCTGCCACGTCCCAAGACGTTTCATCTCCTTTTGGACCATCCGGGTTATCTCGAAGTTTTTCAATCCCCAGCCGGGGGCCAGAAGGAGATCAGCAGGCGCCTGACTGGCCAGTCGCTCAACTATAATGGAGGGATTCAGTCGCTCCAGGAATGCGATGACAAGTCCGATGTATTCCTGCGAAGTAAATACCCTGAAGGCGGAAGGATCGGCCTGATATGCCTCCCCCAGCTTCGACCCCCGCACAAACTGTAACTGATGGAGTTTTAAATACGACAAAGGCAATGTTGATACCGATTCGGCATGTGAAAGAATGGTTTCATCAGATTCACCGGGCAGGCCCAGGATCAAATGCCCGCCCACAGGCAAACCGGCCTCATGCAAACGGAAAACGGCATCCCGCGTTTCTTCAAAGGTGTGCCCCCGGTTAACACGCTTCAATGTTTCTTCATTGGTTGATTCAATGCCCAGCTCAACTACGATGTAATATTTTTCCTGAAGAGAAACCAGATATTCAATGAGATCACCGGGCAAACAATCCGGACGGGTACCAATAACCAGACCGGTCACCCGTGGATGCCTGAGGGCTTCTTCATACATCTCAATCAGTCCGGGAAGCGGCGCATAGGTATTGGTATAGGCCTGAAAATAGGCCAGATAATCCTGATCAGGATATTTTTTACTGAAGATCGAAATCCCCTCTTCAACCTGCCTGCTGATGCTTTTGGAGGGATGACAATATTCCGGATTGAACGTATCGTTGTTGCAGAAAGTACATCCTCCCTCTCCCCTGCTGCCATCACGATTGGGGCAGGTGAATCCGGCATCGATCGAAATTTTTTGCACCCGTCTGGGAAATTTCCGGCGCAGGTAACTGCTGTAGTCGTTTATCGGGTTGTCGTGGCCCCAGGGGTAATCCATTGGCATAATTTCTTTGTTGCAAAGATAAGAGCCTGCGAATTCCTGAGAAGTGTTATTTTGAAATAAAAAACACTATTGTCCGGGGAATTTATTTAAACAGTGGCAGATTGCTTCACTTCGTTCGCAATGACATCATTAATCAGGAGGTAGAGTAATCCCACTGCATCCCCGTCATTGCGAACGAAGTGAAGCAATCTCTATTTGTTTTACCGGACAACAGTGAATAAAAAACAGGACCGGTCCAAATTAAGACCGGTCCCGTCTTTTTATTTTAATCAAAACCTTTGAAAATCTTCATCCGGGACTTCCGTTTCACCCATTTTCAGATCAACCCCTTTTGATTCCTGATCGGTTGAAATGGTTTCTTCTTTATTTTCTTTACCTGAGTCCGAACCACTTTGTTGTTTCCCTGATGGTTTAGACGACTGTTTTTTATGAGATATCATTTGATAATCTACCTTGAAATAAGAGACAACCTCCCGCATTTGTTCTGCCTGACCCGATAGCTCTTCAGAACTGGATGCCATCTCCTCAGCTGCTGCTGCATTTTGTTGAACCACCTGATTAAGTTGCTGAATGGCACTGTTGATCTGATCGGCACCGGAATTTTGTTCCTTGCTGCCGGCAGCAATTTCCTGGACCAGTTTTGAGGTTTTTTCAATCTCTGGAACAATGGCCTCTAGTTGATTCCCGGTCTCGACAGCCACGTTTACACCGCTTCCTGAAAGTTCATTGATCTCTTCTGCGGCAACCTGGCTTCGCTCTGCAAGTTTCCGAACCTCTTCGGCAACAACTGCAAATCCTTCCCCGTATTCACCGGCCCTGGCAGCTTCAACGGCGGCATTTAAAGCAAGAATATTGGTCTGGTAAGCAATATCCCCGATTATGGACACTTTTGAAGCAATTTCTTTCATTGATTTCGCTGTCGTGTTGGAACTTTCACTGCCTTTCCGAATCCCCTGGGCAGATTGCACTGCAATTTTTTCAGTTTCCATGGCACTGTCAGTATTCTGTTGGATATTCGCCACCATCTCTTCCATTGAGGAAGATATTTCTTCAGCAGAGGATGCTTGCTCACTGGTACCCTGCGACATTTGCTGAGAAGTGGAGCTCATCTCCTGGCTGGCACTGGTGATATTGTCCGCACTTCCCATGATCTCTCCAATGATCTTCCGCAATTGTTCCGACATGTGCTGTAAGGCCCTGGCCAATTGCCCCACCTCATCTTTCTTTTCCATGAATTGTGCATCCACTTCCTGGGTAAGATCACCTTTGGCTATGCTTTCGGCCATTTTTACCCCTTTGGATATGCCTCCTGTAATGGAGCGGGTTATCACATAACTCAATACCACACCAATGACCATTCCGATTAAAACTGCCAAAACGATCATCAGGTTACTTGCCTGGTAAATTTTGTCACCAAGTGCATTTTCCTCCTCGGCCATTTTCCGGCTGATCCTGATCAGCTCACTAATATCAGCCATCACTCCACTGTGATATTCCGATGATTCTACGTTTATGGCTTGACTCATTCGGTTGAAGATATCCTCTGCCCGGCTTGCTTCTTCGACTATAACTCCAAGATTATCAAACAATTTCTCAGCAGCAGGTTGCATCACATTTCTGTAATGAGAAAGAGCTTGTTGAGTTTCTCCCTGGTCAATGTGAACTTTTATGGTCTCCACCGAAGAATGAAAATCATTATGGGGTTCACGCAATTCACGGAGATAAGACTTTATCTCTGAGTTTTCAGTGCGAAAATCCGACATCCATTGAAAGAGTTCGCAATTTTCCACATCACCTCCGCCCTCAAACATGACATCGTTGTGCAGAGCATCTAACACCTTTTTTTGTAACAAGTAATGTTCACTTCTGAAATTCTCCACTTTTCCCATGAGATTGACAGGATCAAGCAGACCGGTTTCAATAAAACGTGTGTTTAAACGTTCAACCTGCTGAGTATTGACATTCTGCCATTCTTCAAGATCCCTTATTAACTGATCATAAACTTTCTCCTCCTCATCCGTTTGCTCAAGTTCTCCATAAGCCTCCTGGGCTTCAAGATATTTTTCCCTTGAGGTTGAGATGTCCATCAGTACCTGTTCACGTTCATTCCTTTCCAGCCTGGGATCGTTAAGTTGAATATAACCTTTATGTATCCTCTCCAGGTTAGATTCCATATCTCCAAGATGTTCAATACCCATCAATCTGACATCAGATACGGTATTCAGAAGATCGCCTACATTCTTTAATCCAATAATACCGGTAATTCCGATAATAATTCCGATAACCGAAAGCAGGGAAAACCCTGTTACAATTTTGCTTCCTATTTTTAAATCTTTGAGTTTCATATCACTATGTTTTAATTAATTTTTTGGTGTCTGCGAATGTCCTTTATGATTCGACTTATGATTCCCCATGATCCTCTTCCAGTTTTTTCGCTTCAGCTGATTCGCGTACTTTTTTCATCTCTTCCATATTAGGCAGATCTGTTGCTGACAATACCCGGTCAATGTCAAGTATCATATAAAATTTGTCATCGACCCTTGTCATGCCGGAGATAAAATCCGTTTGGAACTTACTTCCCATAGAAGGCGGGGGAAGAATATCTTCATCATTGATTTTCATGACGGACTGAACGGCATCCACCAGTATGCCGGCCCGCACATTCTGGTTATCGATTTTAGCTTCAATGACCAGAATACAGGTGGTTTTTGTTTGTTCCAGTGCCGACAGCCCGAATTTTACTCTTGTATCAACCACAGGCAGGACATTGCCACGGAGGTTAATAACCCCTTTCATGTAATCGGGGGAACGCGGAACTTCAGTAATTTCTGTCATCTCCAGGATCTTTCTGACTTTCGCCACATGGAGCGCGAATATCTCATCTCCGAGGCGGAATGAAAGATAGGAGTTTGTCATTTTTGTCTCGGTTTTACTCATAACAATACTATTTTAACTTTGAGATGCCTTCTGAAGAATGATTTATAAGGGCATGGATGTCCAGCATCAATCCCACTGACCCGTCCCCCATGATGGTTGCTGCCGATATGATCTTATTGCCGGAAAAGAACTTTCCAAGCGGTTTCAACACGGCCTGTATTTTGCCCAGAACCCGGTCTACTGCAATAGCAACCTGATTTCCTTCATAATCGACAACCACCATCTGCCGCTTTGGCGGAAGACTCGTATAGATCGAAAATTCTTTCCGTAAATCAATAAAAGGCAGCAACTTACCACCTAAGGAGACCGTGTTGTTAAAACTTCTGTTCAAAACCTGGGATTCAACGAAGTATATGTGACCAATTAGGGAAAGAGGAAGCACATAGCGGGCTTCGTCAACCTGGACCAACAATCCGTCCAATACCGATAGCACCAGTGGCAAAACAATGGTTATCGTGGTCCCCTGATCTATCGCAGAGGAAATTTTAACATCACCCCGTATTGCGGAAATGGCATTATTTACTACATCCATCCCCACACCCCGACCAGATACTTCAGTTACTTCATCGGAGGTGGAAAAGCCAGGTAAAAACACCAGTTTTAGAATCTCTTCTTTTGACAATTGACTTTCGGGCTGAATGATCCCCTTCCTGACAGCTTTTTCGCGAATTACATCCGGGTCCATACCGGCCCCGTCGTCAGAAATTTCAATAATTACATTCGCCCCTGAATAAAATGCATCCAGGGTAATGGTCCCTTCGGAAGGTTTCCCTTTTTGCTCACGGTCCCGCGGAAGTTCAATACCATGGTCAATGCTGTTTCTGATCAAGTGAAGCAATGGATCCGTCAAGCTTTCAATCAATGTTTTATCAAGCTCCGTCTCGGTCCCGGTTGCTTTAAAAAGGACGCTTTTCCCCATCTCCTCACTCAAGTCCCTGACATGTCGCTGAAAACGCGTCAAAAGTGATTCGACCGGCACCAAACTTATGCTGAAAGTGCTGTCGCGCAACTGAGACGTAAGTTTTTTAACGGAATCGACGGTTTGTTTTAATTCGGGAACAGAGTGCCGGGAAGCGATCATATTAAGCTTTTCCTGGGCAATAACCATTTCACTGACCAGGTCCATAAGGTTATCTATCTTTTCTGAAGGGACTCTTATTGAAGAGTGATTTCGATTGTTCGAATTGGTTTCATCAGAAGGGTTTCGCTTTTCTGTCCGGTTAGATTGTTCATTTGCTCCTGCATCATTGCCTGAGATCATTTGTTCTGCATGCCCAGCAATATTTTTTATTTCGGAAAGATTCACTCCCCTGTTTTTTTCACGGAACAGTTCATCCAACTTTTCTGTAAACCCGGGGGAAGAAAACAGGTCAGCATCACTTATTTTATTTATCTCCAGGGATGATTCTTCTTCCACAAAAATGAAAACATCTCTAATTGAAGACTCTCCCTGATCGGTGGAAACAAACAGGTCCCAATACACATAACAATTAACCGGATCAAGATCGTGGAATGAAGGCACTGAATCTAAACGGGAAACAGCAAAAAGATTTCCAAGTTCCTTCAGGTCTTCTATAAGATACAACAGGTTTGTTCCGTTTTTGAGTGTGTCCGTAGCCGGGAAAAAATGAATGTAATAGGTTCCCATACCTTTTTCTTCAATCCCTGTTTCGTTTCTGGAGATTGAAGTATCGGAACAGGGACCAATTTCTTTTTGAACAAGTTCGGCAAAATCGGCTTCTATGACTTGAGATTTCTCCAACAATTCCGGAGAATCCGGAGAATCCGTATTCAAAATTTCCTTAAACAGATCGACGGCTTTAAAAGTCATTGTCAACAACTCCGGAGAAACTGCCAGTTGCCGCGATCGTATCCGATCGAAAACATCCTCAATTTTATGGGCCAATTCACTTAAAAGATCGAATCCAAACATGGTCCCCCCGCCTTTCAGGGAGTGCAGAGCTCGGTACATTTTCTCTCTCAACTCATGATCCCGGGGAGACAATTCAAGATCGAGCAAGACCTGCTCCATCTCCGAAATGTTGTCGAAAGCTTCATCTCTGAATTTATCCTGAAATTTATCTAAAAACGCCATATCCAAAAAATTGAAGTTAAAAGGAGTCAACAAACATACCCACCCGGAAATAATCTGCTTTCCCGGAATCACTTACATGAAAAAATCTTATAAGGAAAAACAATTTACCATAGACCAGAACCTGAAATTATAGTCCTAAACATGCCAAAACAGGGGAGGGTGCGTTCATAAATCAGTGAATCATTTATTGATCTCCATTCTAACTTATGTGAGAAGACAATGCTCCTTGACCTTTTCCATAACGGTATGATTATTCACCGGTTTTACCATATATTCTTTTGCACCAAGTTCAAGCATAGCATCAGCTGTTAATTCATCATTCAGGGAAGAAATCACAATGACAGGAATTCTTGACAACTCTTGCACAGCCCGCATTTTTTCAAACAACTCAACACCCGACATATCGGAAATAAGCAGCTCGAGCAGCAATAGAGAGGGTTTTTCTTCCTGCATTAAATTCCAGCCCTCGCTGGATGAATTGGCAACTTTGGTCCGGTATCCATACATATTCAGCAAGGACTCATAAAGCAGCACATTTGTTTGGTCTTCATCAATAATCAGTATGTATGAACTCATATCTGGATGATTATTTTACTTCCTTTATTCTTCACACTTCTATTATTTAATGCAGTAAAAAAATTATAGATGATTTTTTCACCCCATAATTCTTAAGGCAAATTCAGTTAGGGATAAATGTGAAATGTGGAGTCGGGTTTGTTAAACGAGCAGATTAAAACAACTTCGATATGGAAAATCTTCTATACAAATATAGAAAGAGAACTTTCTGAGAGTTTGTTTCGGGTGGTGATATCCATCACCGAAAAGCGGTTTGATTTATCAACTTATACAACCAAAAGGCCTGCTATAAATTGCATATTAAATTGGAAATGAAGAATTTATGACCATTATTTAAATGTGTAAATAGGGCTTGCTAAAAAACAAATAACATGCTTATTTTGAGAATGTTATAACTTTGCTTGATTTGTGGAAGTGCAAAGTATTTTGTGAAAAATCAGAAATAACTTTGCACTTCTTCTCCCGAAAAACAGGATTTCAATATGTAAATTTCAGCAGTTTTCTGTTTTAAGTGAAGGTTTCAAAAAAGCTAAACATGTTATTATTCAAACGGCGGGGTGGCCTGTCCGTTTTCCGGGCCTGCCTGGCGGGTTATGAAAAATAAGGCTTGTTGTTCAAACGAATATTCTTTTATATAGCAGGCTACTTATTTGAAAAACGGCAGACAGGCCTGCCTGGCGGTTCATGAAAAAGAAACATTCTGCTATTTGACTGTACAACCACTAAAATTGATGGTTGCTTATACATAAAACGGCAGACAGGCCTGCCTGGCGGTTCATGAAAAAGAAACATTCTGCTATTTGACTGTACAACCACTAAAATTGATGG
>JAWOCV010000317.1:0-4045 GCA_046483585.1 Marinilabilia sp. | reverse complement strand
AAAAAATCATGAGATAGAGAAAAGCCGGGCGGGAAATATCGGAGGTGACAAGGAATAAGGCGGAAGAAAAGGATTATCTGGTGCACACCATCCGGTTTGCAAAGGCACTGGCGCGAAGCTTTGGAATGGTTAAGCTGACCTGCTGGACACCTAATGTCAGTCTGCGGCGTGTTCTGGCAAGGCAGTTTTTTGTACAGCGCAAGGAGTCGCCGGGGTTCAGTTTTTTCAGCTATGATCAGCGGTGGCATAATATCTGCTGGAGGGATGCGCACTTTGTCCATGGCGATGGTGATGCGGAATATATTTGAAAATGCGGCTTTATAATCATTCTCTTTGCGCTTCCCGCTTTTATTTCTTTTTTTCAAGTCAACAGGGGCAAAGGAAGGGAAATAGTGGTGAGAAAATACATACCCAAACCAGTTAAGGGGTTCGTGAAAGATATTTTATTTCCTATACCCACTCATGTATCAAAAAATTTCACGAAAATTGATATGGAAGGGCTGGGATTCATAGAAGGATCGATTAAAAAAAATTACCATACAGGCTGGCGAAGCGAAAGCAACTATTCAAAAGAAAATTACAAGGCTGATCTTAGAGCGCATTTATATGAAAGACTGGAAAGCGACAGAGGCACAATTGTGCCGTGGATAGACAATGCTACTAACTTAAAGCGAATGCGTATCTTGGAAATAGGATGTGGAACTGGGTCTTCAAGTATAGCTTTAGCGGAACAGGGCGCAAGAGTTACGGGGATTGATATTGATGAGGGAGCATTAATTGTAGCTAAGGATCGTTCTGATGTCTATAATGTGGATGCCGAGTTTAAACTATTAAATGCGCAACAGATTTCGGGTGTATTTAACGATGGTGAATTTGATGTTATTATATTTTTTGCGTGCCTTGAGCATATGACAATTGCAGAGAGGTTATCTTCATTAAGAGATGCTTGGGAGATATTACCTACTAATGGTTTGCTCGTGATTGTGGAGACACCCAACCGTTTATGGTATTTCGATGATCATTCTTCTATGCTTCCCTTTTTTCATTGGCTGCCGAATGAGCTTGCATTTTGGTATACTAAGTTCAGTTCAAGAGAAAATTTTCGTGAATTATATAATGAAGACAATGAAGTTTCAAAAGAGCATTTTATAAGGAGAGGTAGGGGGGTAAGTTTTCATGAAGTCGATATAGCTATAGGTCCTGTAGATCACTTGAAAGTTATTAGTAGCTTGTCTACATTCCAGGGGCTTGGGTATAGACTAAAGGAGTCAAGGATGGCAAGGCAGTACAAGACTATTTTAAGGCGTTTATCTCCAAATATTCATGAAGGTTTTTTCGATAATTATCTGGATTTAATCATACAGAAAAAATCATGAGATAGAGAAAAGCCGGGCGGGAAATATCGGAGGTGACAAGGAATAAGGCGGAAGAAAAGGATTATCTGGTGCACACCAGCTGGTTTTCAAAGGCGCTGGCGCGAAGCCTCGGGATGGTCAAGCTGACCTGCTGGACGCCCAATGTCGGTTTGTGGCGGGTTCTGGCAAGGCAGTTTTTTGTACAGCGCAAGGAGTCGCCGGGGTTCAGCTTTTTCAGCCATGATCAGCGGTGGCATAATATCCGCTGGAGTGATGCTCACTTTGTCCATGGCGATGGTGATGCGGAATATATTTAAATAAAAAGGGGTTAGGGTGGTTGGATTTGCGCGGGGGGATAGTCATTGCCTTTACGTCAAAGCTCCCTGAATGACTTCGTGACCTCTGAATGAGGTTTTTTTAATATTGGAAATCAGCCAGATTTTGTAAGGGACCCACGGGGGGTAGGCGCTTAGGATAGGTTAGCAAAGGTGGTTATGTGAAAAAAATTATTTTGTATATATGCAGATATTTGGGATTGTTTTGGATCTCGAGGGTTTTATATCGTAAAAAACTTCTGATTCTTTGTTATCATGGAGTGTCGGTGCGGGATGAACACTTATGGTGGCCCGGTGTTTTTATGACGGAAGAGAAATTTGCCAACAGGCTGGCACTGCTGAAACGTTACCGTTATAACGTACTGGATCTGGAGTCGGCTGTAGATGCGTTAAACAAGAACAGGCTTCCCCCAAATACTGTGGTGCTTACCGCGGATGATGGATATCTTAATTCACCGGGGACAATGGTTAAGCAGTGTGAAAGATATGGCTTTCCACTGACTATCTACGTCACATCCTATTACTCCCGGAAGAGTAACCCGGTTTTCAATGTCATGGTTCAGTATCTGTTCTGGAAAACCGATAAAAAGTCACTGGTTGGTGAATTTCCTTTCGCTGATAAGCTGGGGGCCCGGCATTGGAGCTTGGAAGGGGATCAGGCCCGGATTCTGGCGAATCAGATAATAGATTTTGGACGTGAACATTGTAATGAAGATCAAAGGCGGTCCCTGCTGGTAGTGCTTTGTGAGGCCTTGGGTATGGACTTTAATGAAATGGAAGCCTTGGGTATGTTCATGCTGATGGGGCCTGAGGAAATAACCGGCTTATCTGAAAAAGGGGTTGATATTCAGTTACACACCCATCGTCACCGTTTTCCCGTGGACGAAACAATTGCAAAAAGGGAAATTACGGAAAACAGAGACTATCTGGAACCTCTGGTTGGTAGAAAACTTGTTCATTTTTGCTACCCCAGTGGCCGGTGGGATTTAGCCCATCACCCCTGGTTGAAGAGTCTGGATGTGAAATCAGCAGTGACCTTGGAAATAGGTTTCAACTCCGCTGGTGCCAACCCGCTTGCCCTCAGGCGCTATTTGGACAAACAGGATATTCCCGAGATTCAGTTTCTGGCCGAGGTTTCCGGCTTTGCTGATCTTGCCAGGAAGATGAGACGAAAGGTTAAACTGCTATGGCGATAGATAGCCAGGTTTACGGTAAAATCCGGGATCTGCTTGGCGTGGATTTTCAGGAATATGATTCTGAAATCCTCCCCCGGATGCTCGAGATTGTTACATCTCTTCGGTTTACCGGCGGATATTCCGGTATTGGAGAACTTAAAGAGCTTTTTATCGAATTGGAGAAAAATAAGGGAGCACAAGTGTCAGAAGCAGCAGCACGTGCGCTGTTGGTTGAAATGACAAAGCCTGATTATTGGACCCCCTCCTGCCGCGTTCCAGATAGTGTGCGCAAAGAGGTGTCCCGCTCGCGGGAACGAGTAATTAAGGAAGCTACTGAAAAACCCGCGGGGCATTACAGTCCATTCCATGATGCGTTCTTAAAAGATTTTTCAATTCTGCGGGGCAAATCAATGCCTGTTAATACGGGTATTGTTGATACGAAAACGGTTCTTTGGCGGCGGCCGATGGTTGTTGGCCCTTTAAAGCAGCGGTTTATGTTTATGTTTTTGTTACTTCGTCCGCCTGCAGGTACCCACTATTTTTTTCAACACCATACCCATACCAGCATGCTGAAGGATTTTAATCAGAAAGGAAGATTAGGAACCTATAATCTAGTTTGTGACTTACTCGAGATAAATACTAATTATAAGGGCTTTGTAAGCGCCAGCTGGTACAACGACCCAGCTCTTGAGAGTATCAGTCCCAGGCTGACTTATTTGGCACAAGACCCTTTAAGAGGCGGCGCTTACCGGTTTTATGTGGGTGAAGACTCCTCAGGGAGTGCATTAGCAAAGTCAAAAACCAGAAATGAACTGTATCAAAAAAGGCAATATATACCAAGGGTTTATATGGTGGTTTGGCACCGGGCTGAGATGCTGAAATGGCGTGAGAGTCGTAAATAATTGGATGCGATAAAAGCCGAACGCCGGATGTATCTTCACCTGTTCTATTGCCCTGAGCGGGCCCTGGAGGATGAAAAAGCCTTCAACAGCAAGCTGGCCGATTTGCAGGAAAATGGGTCAGTGGGCAGCAGCATCCGGATCATGAGAAGGGGTATGCCAAATATTTTGAAGGGGGATTCAGGAAATATACTGTTTTCCCTGCTGTGTCAAATTTTACTCCAGCCTGATGTCGTCCATGTAGAGGGTCAGGGGTTCGGGCTGCCTGGCCACGAAAAACA
>JAWOCV010000273.1:0-9497 GCA_046483585.1 Marinilabilia sp. | reverse complement strand
CCCCAAGTCAATCCAAATTTATACATAGGGACACTAGTGTCTATTAAAAATATTTAAAAACAAGGCTGTAGTTTAATTTTGCGTTGTTGTCCAAACGCCAATAAATTTTGGTAACATCCTTAAAGCCCCCGGAGTGGGGCGATCGTATGGTAAAATAAACCCTCAAAAAAACCAGAGCCACGGCAGTGGTGACCCTGTTTGCAAACTTAAATGTTTCTATTATAGGGACATCCCTGCCGGGGCTTGGGTAGTTGATTTTCTGAGTGTCAATTACCATACGGTCGCCCTTGCCAGGGCTTTACAGAAAAAATCGCCATTTTAAACTACAGCCAAAAACAACTTTAAAATACTTGTAATCAGTACTAAAAAAACTTGTCGCACATTTGAAATGAAAACTAAGCAGGGGCTACTGAATAAGTCAGTAGACCCATTTTTGATTTCTTTATTGATTTTCTTTTTGGCATTGCCCAAAAAGAAACAAATCCCGATTATGGTTTTTGTGAGTTTTTTCACAAAAACTTTACAAAACCTATATCGGGACTAGTCCGTTTAAACCTATCAGCCTGTCTGCCGTTTTTCATATTTGAAACCTGTTATATGAGCAAATATTTGTTTGAACATCAAGCTTTATTTTTTATAACCCGCCAGGCAGGCCTGTCTGCCGTTTTTCATATTTGAAACCTGTTATATGAGCAAATATTCGTTTGAACATCAAGCTTTATTTTTCATAACCCGCCAGGCAGGCTCGCATGATTGGGGTTTATACATGTTCATTAGTGACAACCTTTGTCATGCTCGTTTCATCAGTATAAAATTTGTCTAAGTTATTGGGGATGATGGAACTCGTCCGGATTAATCGGGGCTCGTTTCAGATGTTTAGGACCAGATGATTGGTTTCAATAAAGCACAGAAAAACAACTATATATGGGTACTATTAAATCTAAAAGTCTAACGATCTATTGTTAATGATTAGCGTTAAAAACCTTGCACTTTAAATGAAAATATAAACTTTAAATTTCTTCCTATCAAGCCATTAAATGATTCTCAGCAGTCGCTACCTATAAATCATTGAAAGATATTAAAATATCAATTATTCAGCAGATCTTGTTTAGTAATATCCTGCAAAGCTTTTTAAAGTAATTGATAATTAAACCTTTGCATTGCAGCACGCCTTGAGCATTACTCTCTGATAATAAAAACTTTGCGTCATAGCGTCTCTGCGTTTAGCCTTTTTTTAACGCACTAAAATAAACTATTGATAACTCCGCTGACCATTTCTTTATCGAAATCTGAAAGCGCTTGTTTTATAGCATTTTTTTCATGCAGACTTCCTTTTACCTTTAACGAGACCATTTCTATTTTTTCCTGGTCGGGATGATCGCTTCTTATGTCTGCCCGGGTTATGATGCCTTTTTCAACTCTCAGTTTTGATGAATACTTGTATTGATCTGTAGCAAAACGCTTTGAAAATTCATAAACGGGACTGTATCCATAGTTCCACTTCCATGTATTGTATTTCTCTTCCGAAAGTTTCTCTATTTGCTTTAGATCGTCCGTGGTGAATGAAAATTCCTCCGCACCGAAAATTTCTTTAAGTTGACCTGCCATAAAAAGCAGAAACGATCCGGGTGTGTCTTCAGAACTAATGAGTGAGCCGATATTCACCACTTCACTGCGAACCGATTTCACTGATTTGTCTTTGAACTTCATAGGTTGGGCCTTCAGGGCCTCGGTCAGATGTTTAAGATCGCTGTTGAAAAGAAGGGTGCCGTGATGCATGGTCCTTGATTTGTATACATGGCAGGCATTCCCGGATATTTTTTTGTAACCGGCCAGAAGATCATTCCTTTTCCCATGACGGGCGTCGAGGCCATAGGATTTTAGCGCTTTTACAACCGGTGTGGTGGCTCTTACAAAATCCACCAGTTTTCCAGGTTCCCCGTTTTCTATGATGCAGTAATTGATGTTGCCATGGTCATGATAGACGGTTCCGCCGCCCGACAGACGTCTGTATACCGGGATATTGTTCTCTTCGAGGTATTGAAGATTGACTTCGGCGAGGGTGTTTTGATGCTTGCCCACAATGATGGAAGGGGCGTTGATATAAAAAAATAATATGTTTTCTTTGTGATGTCTCATGAGCACCTCTTCGGCCGCCAGATTAAATGCCGGATCTGTGGTTTCGCTGATGATTGTAAAGGTTTTTTGCATGGATGTAAATTTTTGTTGTCTGGTTTGGGTAATATTCAAACAGAAAAAAGTTTATTATGTTTTGCATGAAGATTGAAGCCGGTAAACTTTCAATTTGTGAAAAGAATTGCCATTTTTACCGGGCTTAAAAATATATTTTTTCACACAAAAAGAAAGAAATATGAGAGCTCTTATTCAACGAGTCAATCGTGCTTCTGTAACAATTCACGATGAAAAAGGAGAAACCCGTTCTGTGGGAAAAGGCATGGTCATCCTGCTGGGCATTGAAGAGGCTGACGGGGAGGAAGATATCAACTGGCTGGTCAATAAGATCGTAAATCTCCGGATTTTTGACGATGAAAACGGGGTCATGAATCGTTCGGTTAAAGATATTGACGGGGATATTCTCGTCGTCAGTCAGTTTACTCTTCACGCCAGGGTGAAAAAGGGGAACCGGCCTTCCTATATTGATGCGGCAGGACCGGAAACCTCTGTTCCGCTCTATAATAAGTTTAATGAAACATTGTCTGTTGCACTGGGGAAAGACGTGGCCACTGGCGAGTTTGGTGCCGTTATGGACGTTGACCTCGTAAACAACGGGCCTGTAACCATTTTTATCGATACCAAAAACAAACAATAAGCATATGGGAATAGAAGAAGCCCAGAAACTGGTTGACGACTGGATATGCGAGCATGGCGTGCGCTACTTCAGTGAGCTGACCAACATGGCCGTGTTGACCGAGGAAGTGGGCGAACTGGCCCGGATTATGGCCCGTCAATACGGGGATCAGTCTTTTAAAGAAGGCGAGGGTTCAGATTTGGGTGCCGAAATGGCTGATGTTTTATGGGTGCTGATATGTCTCGCCAATCAGACCGGCGTTGATCTCTCCCGGGCTTTTCGGGAGTCTCTTGAAAAGAAAACCAATCGTGACCAAAACCGACATAAGAACAATCCAAAACTCAAGTAAAATGGAAGAGATGGAACAACTTCTCGAAAAGTACGATAAGGACTTTCAGGAAATGGGATCATTTCCGGGAACCAATAATATTGGAGAACTCAAAACAAAAGAGACGCTCCGGACGATCTTTTCCTGTATCGATCTGACCACTCTGAAGACCACCGATAGTGCAAATTCTGTTCAGGAATTCTGTGACAAACTGGGTTCCTTTAAAAAGGATTATCCCGACATGCCTCTGGTGGGGGCTGTTTGCGTCTTTCCCGTTTTTGCCAGCGTCCTGAAAGCCAGACTCAGAGATCTGGATGTGGGAAGAGCGGTTGTTTCTGCAGGATTCCCCTCATCTCAGACATTTTTAGACTTGAAAATCAGGGAGACACAAAAAGCATTGGATTTGGGTGCCAATGAGATCGACATCGTTATCTCCGTGGGGGAATTTCTCGAAGGCAATCACGAATTTGTAATAGAAGAGATAAAGGCCATTAAATCAGTTATGGGAGATGCTCGTCTCAAAGTAATACTTGAGACTGGTGCTTTGGCCTCTTCAGAAAATATATGGGAGGCATCCATTATTGCCATGGAAGCCGGTGCCGATTTTATTAAAACATCTACAGGCAAAATGGAGCCGGCCGCTACACCGGATGCTGTTTGGGTAATGACACACGCCATCAAAGCATTCCATGCAAAAACAGGACGGGCCGTGGGATTAAAACCTGCCGGGGGCATCAGCACATCAGATGATGCTCTGGTTTATTTCGATATTGTGAAAGATGTTTTGGGCGAGGAGTGGCTCAATTCTTCCAGGTTCAGGATCGGTGCCAGCCGGCTGGCCAATAATTTACTGGAAGATATGGCCGCTTTGGAGGGAAAGACATTTGAGGGATATTTTTAATTTTTCCTGGTGGTCGTGAAAAACACCAGTTCTTTTAAACTTTCCCGGGGTTCACTTGCCGGATAGGAGTCAAGAATGTTCAGGGCTTTATCGCGGTATTCGGTCATTTTTTGCCGGGCATAATCGATGCCGCCGTTGTCCCTGACGAATTCAACAATGGGGGCAATTTTTTTCTCGTTTTTGTGGTGGCGTTTGATGGTGCTCAGGATCTGCCTTTTCTTTATTGAAGATTGCTGAGACAGTACGTGTATCAGGGGAAGGGTCATCTTTTTCTCTTTCAGATCGTTCCCCGAAGGTTTTCCGGCCAGGTTGGTCCGTTCATAATCCAGGAGGTCGTCCCTGATCTGAAAGGCAATACCGAGGTTCTCTCCGAAATCGTGCATCCTGGAGATGCATTCGTCTGAAGCTCCGGAGGACAGGGCTCCTGCCGCGGTGCAGGCGGCAATAAGAGTGGCCGTTTTCTTCCGGATGATCTCGTAATAGATCTCTTCTGTGATGTTCAGCTTTCTGGATTTTTCGATCTGAAGCAATTCTCCTTCACTCATTGCCTTGACAGCTTTGGAGACGATTCTGAGAACTTCGGTCTGATCTTCTTCCAGTGATTTGATCAGGCCCATAGCGAGATAGTAATCACCTACCAGCACTGCGATTTTAGAGCGCCACAGAGCATTGATCGAGAAAAAACCACGGCGCTGATAGGTCTCATCTACCACATCGTCATGGATGAGGGTGGCATTGTGGAGCAATTCGATAAGGCCGGCTGCCGTATAGGTCCCATCTCTGACCTCCCCGTTCAGCCTGGCGGAAAGAAACACAAGCATCGGTCGCATCTGTTTGCCTTTTCGCCGGATAAGATAATTGGTGATGAGATTAAGAAGAGGAATCTTTGTATCGAAATTTTTTCTGAAATAGGGTTCGAAGCGTTTCATTTCCGCTTCTATTGGGGCTGTTATTTTGGTGGATACCTTCATTGAAAATGATTCTCTATGGCATTTGTATTTTGAAATCTCAAAAATAACAATTTGCGCCTTAATTGTGTTGTAATGAATGACAAATATCAATATTATCTAAATATTTGCATGTTTTACAACTTTAAATATCTAATAATCAAAATATCTTCATTATCTTTGCCCGAATGATGAATCAAACACATAAATTGTGATATGGAGACACAAGAAGCAAAAATAAAAGATTTAAATGCCAATCAGCTAGATAAGGCTGCCAGCATGCTCAAAGCAATAGCACATCCTATGCGCATAGCCATTTTGAGCCATCTGGAAGACGGAAAAAAGTTGACTGTTACGGAAATTCATAAACTCCTGAATATAGAGCAGTCGACTACCTCGCATCACCTGGGAATTCTTAAAGACAAAGGTGTATTGTCTTCAAGGCGGGAAGGAAAAAACACTTATTATTTTTTAAAGCACGACAGCCTGCGCAACATTGTGGATTGTGTAAGCCGTTGCTCGGTGGATTAATGCTGAACGACGTGATATCACATAACATTTGCCTGGATGCAGATGTTTTTGACAGCGGGCTTGTTTGGCAGGAAAAGAACGGATTGAATGACAATATATCCCTTTATGGGATTTGTGGGGAACGACAATGACAAAAATACGATTGACCAAAGAGTTTCGTTTCGAAATGGCTCATGCCCTTTGGAACTATGACGGGCGATGCAAAAATCTGCACGGCCATTCTTATATATTACAGGTAACGGTCATCGGATCGCCATGCGATGATGAGAAGGATCCCAAATACGGGATGGTGATGGACTTTGGCGATTTGAAAAAGATCGTCAAGGAGGAGATCGTGGAACCACTGGACCATTCGGTGGTGGTGAGCGATAAAGCACCGGCAGATCAGTTGCTGCAACTGCCCCAGATGAGTGAACGTTATCATATCAAACCTTATCAGCCGACGTGCGAAAATTTGTTGGTTGAATTTGCTGAACAAATTTCGGCTCGTTTACCGGCGTCTGTAAAACTTTTTAGTCTCCGGCTTCACGAAACCGGCAACTCTTTTGCCGAATGGTATGCATCCGACAATGCATGATCCGGCTTTTTTTCTTAATTTTCGGGATTGAAGTTTTCTCCATAGATCACATAAAGGTATCTCTTCTTCCCTCAAAACCTCTTCAACAAGGGAATGATACGGCTTTATAGGATATATGGAGGTATTGTTAATGCAGTAAATCCCGAAACAAATGTCCGAAAAAACCGGAAAACTTTTTCTTCTTGATGCTTATGCCTTGATATACAGGGCATATTATGCCTTTCTCCGCAATCCCAGAGTCAATTCCAAAGGGCTGAATACCTCAGCCATTTTTGGTTTTACCAACTCCCTTCTGGAAGTCCTTAGCAAGGAAAATCCCTCTCACATTGCTGTTGCCTTTGACCCGGCCGGCCCGACTTTTCGCAACGAAATATATGAGCCCTATAAGGCCACCCGGGAGGCCACCCCCGAAGACATCAGAAAAGCCATTCCCTATATTAAACAAATACTTGAAGCATTTAAAATAAATACCATACAAGTAGATGGATATGAAGCTGACGATGTGATCGGGACGTTGTCAAGGAAGGCTTCTGAGGGCGGTTTTCGGACCTTTATGGTGACACCTGACAAGGATTATGCCCAGCTGGTCAGGGAAGATACCATTATGTATAAACCCAAGTCGGGAGGCGCCGAAATTGAGCAGTGGGGTGTGGAGGAGATAAAAAAGAAGTTCTCAGTGGAACATCCGGGCCAGGTGATCGATCTTTTGGCTCTTTGGGGCGATACCGCCGATAACATACCAGGCTGCCCCGGCATCGGGGAAAAACGTGCCAAGGACATCATAGGGAAATACGGGACCATAGAGAACATTTATGCCCATATTGAGGAATTCTCAGGCAAACAGAAGGAAAACCTGATCAATTACAAAGATCAGGTGGAGCTGTCGAAGAAACTGGTAACCATTGAAACAGCCGTACCTCTTGATTTTGATGAAAAAATGTTCCTTCATGAATCCCCCGATCTTGAAAAACTGCAACCGGTATTTGAAGAACTTGAGTTCCGGACCCTTTGGGAAAAAGTTGCCGGTATTACAGGAAAAGCGCCGAGTCAGGGATCTCTTTTCGGCGATCAGGAGAATGTGTCGGCAACCCCTTCCCGTTCTACAAAAAAAACCCTTAAGGATGTTTCTCATGAATACTTCCTGATAGAGTCGCAACAAGCCCTGGATTCCCTGGCTGCCGATCTGAGCGTTTGCAGTGAATATTGTGTCGATACCGAGACCACCGGACTTGATGTGTGGAACGATGAGCTGGTTGGCCTTTCTTTTAGTTTTAAGAAAGGAGAGGCTTATTATGTTCCTGTTCCTAAAGATAAAAAAGAGGCCAGGGAAACGGTTCTGAGGTTTGAGAATGTGCTTTCTTCTCCGGACATTCTGAAGATTGGGCAGAATCTGAAATTCGATTACCTGATGCTAAAACGCTACGGGGTTGAGATGCAGGGACCTTTTTTCGATACCATGGTAGCGCATCACCTGGTTCAGCCCGGATTGAAGCACAATATGGACTTTCTGGCCGAGACTTATCTTGACTATACGCCTGTGCCCATTGAAGATCTGATCGGGGCGAAAGGGAAATCCCAGGGCAATATGCGCAACATTGATAAGGCGACGGTGACAGAATATGCCGGGGAAGATGCCGATATCACTTTTCAGTTGAAGCCCCTGCTTCAGGAAGAGATGGAAAAATTCGCTGTAACGTCCTTGTTTTATGATGTGGAGATGCCACTGTTGAAAGTCCTGGCAGATATGGAATACACCGGTGTGGCCATTGATTCCCGCGCGCTTTCCGAATATGCCAAAAAACTGAAAGGGCGTATTGAGGCCCTTGAAAAGCAGATCATGGAAGAAGCCGGGACGGGGTTCAACATTGCCAGTCCGAAACAGGTCGGAGAGGTCTTGTTCGAAAAGCTCAAAATCGATGATAAGGCAAAAAAAACCAAATCGGGCCAGTACAGTACCAATGAAGAGACACTCCAAAAATTGCGCGACCGTCATCCGGTTGTGGAACATATTCTTGAGCATCGTGGTCTTAAAAAATTGCTTTCTACTTATGTAGAAGCATTACCTAAACTTGTACATAAAGATACCGGCCGTCTTCATACCTCTTTTAATCAGGCTGTTGTTGTTACCGGCCGTTTGAGCAGCTCCAATCCCAATCTGCAGAATATTCCCATCCGTGAGGAGGAAGGCCGGGAGATGCGTCGCGCCTTTGTAGTGGGAGACGGGGACCATGTATTCCTGAGTGCTGATTACTCCCAGGTGGAATTGCGTTTGATGGCCCACCTGAGTGAGGACAAGGATCTCCTGAATGCTTTCAACCGGGGGGAGGACATTCATGCCACCACTGCGGCCAGGATATTCGGGGTTGACCGGAAGGACGTCACTTCAGAAATGCGACGGAAGGCGAAAACTGCAAACTTCGGGATCATTTACGGGATATCGGCTTTTGGATTATCCGAGCGGCTTAACATTCCAAGAAGTGAAGCCAAATCGATCATCGACGGATATTTTGAAAATTTTCCGGGAGTGAAGACCTATATGGACCGTGTCATTGGTCAGGCGCGGGAGAAGGGTTACGTGGAAACCATGTTTGGACGTCGCCGTTATCTGCCCGATATAAACAGCCGCAACAGTGTTGTGCGTGGTGTTGCTGAAAGAAATGCCATTAATGCGCCCATTCAGGGAGCTGCGGCCGATATCATTAAAAAAGCCATGGTGGCCGTGGCCCGTTCTTTTGAAGAAAGAAAACTGCAAAGTAAAATGGTGCTCCAGGTCCATGACGAATTGAACTTTGAAGTTTTGAAAAAAGAAGAGGAAACCGTTCGGGCCATAGTTAAAAATGAGATGGAATCGGCCGCTTCACTGAAAGTTCCGCTTGAAGTGGATCTGGGAGTGGGTGAAAATTGGCTTGAAGCGCATTGATACTGGAATTTATTGTTCATATTTATTTCCAATAGTCCGTTAAAGTTTTTTAAGTGTCTGTTATTCAATTGTTTAAATATAAGGGAGTATTTATATTAAACCACATATTATCAGCAACATACGAATCATCTTACCTGCCTGCCGGCAGGCAGGAATCTAAAATCTAAAAATCTAACGATCTATTGTATTTCAGTAGTCCGTTAAAAATTTATTACACATTGCGATTCAGGGGTTTAAATCTTTACATTTTTTGTGTTAAAGCACAGTAAATAAACATTATAGGAATTTTATATTATCTAACGATCTATTGTATTTTCTTCACCCTTTAAATTGATTCATATGAAACGTTTGTTTTTTCTGACGCTGATCGCATCAATTGGTGTTACATTTTCCACGGCCCAGAGTCTTAGCAATGTGGAAGAGTCGCAATTGAGTAAACCATCGGAACGAACCACTATTCAGATGCCCGATATTCCGGGGTATA
>JAWOCV010000285.1:0-11642 GCA_046483585.1 Marinilabilia sp. | reverse complement strand
ACACACCAAAAATTCACCAATGAGTAAATTAGCAGTAATCGCTTTAGGGGGCAATGCCCTGCTCCGAAACGACCAGGCAGGCACCATTGATGAGCAGGAAGACAACACAACCGAAACACTGGAAAACCTGATATTTCTGGTAAAAGAGGGATACAATCTGGTTTTCACCCATGGTAACGGGCCACAGGTGGGCAATATTCTGCTCCGAAATGATGCAGGAGAGCAACAATACGGGATTCCTCAAATGCCGCTTGATATATGCGTGGCCGACAGCCAGGGAGGCATCGGGTACATGATCGAACGATGCCTGATCAATGTCCTGCGAAAACACGGTCTGAACCGGAATGTGCTGACGCTGATGACACTTACGGAAGTTGATCCCGGAGATCCTGCTTTTCAGAATCCCACCAAACGCATCGGCAAACTCATGAGCCGGGAAGAATCGGAACGACTTGCCCGGGAAAAAGAATGGGTTTTTAAAGAAGACAAAAAGAGCCGGAGTGGTTTCAGAAGGGTGGTGGCTTCTCCTGAACCAAAATCGGTTTTGAATGGCGACGTGGTGGGCAGCAATGCCCGTGCCGGCACCATCATTATTGCAGCAGGCGGCGGAGGTATTCCGGTTTATACCGACGAAGAAGGGCAGTTGCGTGCCTCCGAAGCCGTGGTGGACAAGGACCTGGCTTCTTCCATGCTGGCCTCCCAGATTGGGGCGGACGAGTTTTATGTACTCACCGATGTGCCTTTTGTCTATGCCGATTTTGGCGGCCCGGAGGAAAAGAAACTCGAATTTCTTGATCGTACCGATACACTTAAATATCTTAAATCCGGCACCTTCGGAGAAGGCAGTATGGCTCCCAAGATCCGGGCTGCGCTTTCTTTTATTGAAAAAGGCGGGAAGCAAAGCATTATTACAGAAGCCAAAAAACTGGAGGACAAATCTTTCGGAACTAAGATAACAATGACCTACGATGAAAGAGACCTCCATAAATATGATAATACTTTGACTAAATGATAATTATTATTCCGTGATACAATAAAATTGTTGTGAATATGGCATTTAATTTAAGGAACAGACATTTTCTGAAACTACTGGATTTCACCCCAAAAGAGATCGGTTTTCTGCTTGACCTGTCAGCCGACCTGAAAAAGGCCAAATACAGCGGTACTGAAACGCCTCAACTACAAGGCAGGAACATTGCCCTGATCTTTGAGAAGACTTCCACCCGAACACGTTGTGCTTTTGAAGTGGCGGCGTTTGATCAGGGAGCTCATGTCACTTACCTGGGCCCAGCCGGAACACAGATCGGTCATAAAGAGTCGATGAAGGACACAGCCCGGGTTCTGGGGCGTATGTACGACGGTATTGAGTACCGGGGATTCGGACAACAAATTGTTGAAGAACTGGCCAGATATGCCGGCGTGCCTGTATGGAACGGACTCACCGATGAGTTTCATCCCACCCAGATACTGGCCGATTTTCTTACCATGCAGGAGCATAGCCCGGTTCCCCTTAACCAGGTATCTTTCGCTTATCTGGGAGATGCCCGAAACAATATGGCCAATTCGTTGTTAGCAGGAGGGGCCCTCATGGGGATGGATGTGCGTATCGTGGGTCCCGTGGGACTGCAACCCGATGAAAAACTGGTTCAGGAATGCCGGGAAATAGCAGGCAAAACAGGAGCTGCCCTTACCATTACTGATGATGTAGAAGATGGTGTGAAAGGGTGCGATTTTCTGTACACCGATGTATGGGTTTCCATGGGGGAACCGGAAGAAGTCTGGAAGGAGCGGATTGAACTATTAAAACCTTATCAGGTCAATACAAAAACCATGGAAATGACAGGCAATCCTTCCTGTAAATTTCTGCATTGCCTTCCTGCTTTTCACAACCGGGCAACCAAAGTGGGAGAGGAGATCTATAATAAATTTGGTCTGGAAGGCATGGAAGTGACCGAAGAGGTGTTCGAGTCGCCCGCTTCCATTGTTTTTGATCAGGCCGAGAACAGAATGCACACCATTAAGGCTGTGATGGTCGCAACACTGGGAGGATGAATTCTTTTGTTGCTGAAGAAATGGAGCATTCGGAGCAAGATCTGACAGTTAAACATTTTGCTCATTAAGACAGACAATTGGAATGTTGAACAACATAAAAACAGAGGTTTGAATAGAGCGATAGTATTAGACCAAAGACCAGTCGGAAAACCAAAATTGTCAGATTTCAAAATGGTTTCCGAACAACCAGTTACTTCGGTACCCGAAGGAAAAATCCTGCTAAAAACTGTATATGTATCGGTAGATCCTTATTTGAGAGGGCGTATGACCACACAGAAATCATACATTCCCCCGTTTGACTTGAATAAGCCCATACAGTCGGCCATTGTTGCCGAGGTTGTTGAATCGAAGAATGATAATTTCAGCAAAGGTGATTTTGTGACAGGATTGCTCGATTGGAAGGAACAGCAGCTTTCCAACGGGGAAGACCTTATGAAAGTAGATCCGGATCAGGCACCTCTCTCGGCTTACCTTGGTATTCTGGGCATGACGGGCATCACAGCCTATGTGGGGATGTTTGATATTGGAAAACCCCGTAAGGGTGAAACGCTGGTGGTTTCAGGAGCAGCAGGTGCTGTAGGAAGTGTGGCCGGACAAATAGGCAAAATTATGGGAATGAATGTTGTGGGGATTGCCGGCTCAGACGAAAAAACCGAGCTGCTAAAACGGGATTTCGGATTTGATGACGCCATCAATTACAAAACCACGGAGAACATGGCCGCAGCCATCTCCGAGACATGTCCCCAGGGTGTTGATGTCTATTTTGACAATGTGGGCGGATCTGTTGCTGATGCCATGTTGTTTAATATCAATACCTTTGCACGAATTGTGAATTGCGGTGCCATTTCCCTGTATAATGCAACCGAATTACCCCAGAGCATTAGTGTTCAGCCATTTTTGATAAAGAAAAGGGCCTTAATGCAGGGATTTGTAGTGCTCGATTACACACATAAATTCCCCGAAGCCATCAAACAACTGGGTGAATGGCTGGCCGGGGGAAAACTGACCTATAATGAGACCGTGGTGGAAGGTTTCGACCTCATTCCACAAGCATTTATTGATCTTTTCGACGGAAAAAATAAAGGTAAAATGGTTGTGAAAGTATAAATTTCCGGTTCGGTGGGTTCTCTGAATCCGCCGAACCATTTATTTCTACAAAGCCTTTTCATTCGCTTACTCATCTTTCTTTAATATCTCCTTTGCTCTTGCGGCATTTACGAAAAGGACATCCTCCAGTTTTGAAAAATCCTCAAAATATTCTACACCTCTTTTTTTGATATGCTCTTCCCGAAAACCAATAATGGTAAGTCCGGCATGAGCCGAATTTTCCTGGACAATTTCGTATACCGGACGATTGCCTGATGCCGGCACAATTTCAATATTCGAGAGGGTGATCGGAAGGCGTCCTTCTTCCACAAGATGGTTGAGTTCTTCCCTTGTTTGCCGGACATGTTCCGGCGCACAGATGCTGAAAATTTTGATTTTCCCCTTACTCCAGTCGGGATGAGCCAGAATGATGTATCCCAGCAGGATCATCAGATTGGCATTGAGATAATCCAACGGCCGTATCCAGACGTGAATGCCGTTCCGGAACCTGGAAGCGGATTGACTCATGCCGTAAACGCACACATCATAATCGCCTGCTTTTGTGAGATTTATGTTGGGAATAATGCGCTCCAGTTCTCCGGGAAACTCTTTGTCATATTCGAAAACCACCATATTGTTTTCCATACCGGAAATGCTGGGCGCCTGAATGATCTGAGCGATGGCCGAAGTATAGGAAGGCGATATCATGGTATCGATGTACAATGCACTCTCTTCTTCTTTCTGAATCTCTATGATCTGTCGTAATATTTCCCGTGAGGCCTTATAGCTCTGGCGACTGAAATAACCTTCAATAAAATGAAAATAGGTGCCGAAACCATGCCGGTAGGCAATCCAGTTCATCAGATCAAAAACTTTTTCCCGTTCAAAGGAATGGGAAGAGATGCAAACAGCCGCCGGTCGCCACTCTTCAAACTCTTGTGTGCCCTGATTCTTTTGCATATAAACCTGCAATTTCCGGTTGAGCTGAAACAGTACTCCTTTGAAAAGATTGACCAATCCCTTCCGCTCTTTGTTGTAGTGCTCAATCACCAGATAAACGATGATAATGAGCGTATAAGCGACAACGGTGTAGACAGGATTGATCATGAACATGACCCATACCGAAAGGAGAAAGCCTGTAAGAGAAAAATACCATTTTGACCGGAACCGGGGGCGGTAGGAAGGAGAGGACCCAAAATGGTTAAGGAAACTGATCAGACACAGGGAACCGTAAGTGATGAGAAAGAACATGGAGATGATCTCAGCCACAGCATCAACACTCCCCAGAGCCACAAATATGAAAGCGATAAGAAAAGCTACCAGCGAGGCGTTTCGGGGTTCATTGGTTTGACCTTTTCCCCTGGAAAGATGATGGTTGATGCCAGGAAAAGGGAAGCTTCTGTCACCTGCCAGCGCCTGAAGAGTCCGCGGGGCAACCAACACGGAACCAAGGGCAGAAGAGAGGGTCGATGCGGCCAGTCCCAGCAAGACAAAAATGCTTCCGCCAATGGCGATTTGCGTCATAACGAGTTGGTTGTTAAGCAACGTTTCGGTAGATGCCGAAGCCGCCATTTTCCAGACAACAAAAATATATACCAGCATGCCGGCAATGGTGGCGCCCATGGTACCAACCGGCAGTGATTTACCGGGATTTTTCAGGTCTCCGCTAAGTCCGACGCCTGCCGTCATGCCCGTAAATGCTGGAAAACAAATGGCGAAAACCATAAAAAAATCTTCCCGGTTCGAAAAGCCAAAATTGCTGCTGAAATGTTCACCCGCTACCGGTTCGGGCTCTCCGCTTCCAAGAAAGAACAAGACAAGGGATAAAAAGAGGATGCCTGCCACTCCATACAGCATCCCAATTCCCAGATTAGCACCTTTGCGAAGGATTAGTGCAGCCAGGATCAGAAGTACCGGGATGCTGACCACCTGTCTGGGAAGATTCAGACCGTATTGGTTGCTAAACCATTCGAATAACATCTCAAATGTCTCGGTAAAAGCAATGATATAAAATGCGATGCTGATGGCCTGGGAGAGAAACAGGGCAATCCCGATAGTGGCCCCGATGTTGAGTCCAAACGAACGGGAAATTATGAAATACTCACCTCCGCCCTCTACACGGGTGTTGGTTGATAATTCCGATATGGCAAGAGCTGTGGGAACGGTGATGAGATGTCCCAGTATGATAAGAAGCAGGCTCCCCATAAAACCGATCGTTCCGACGGCATAGCCAAAACGCAGGAAAAGGATGGCCCCCAGAATAGTTGAGATGGCGGTAATGAATACCGGGGCTGTTCCAAAGCGACGGGCGGCACTGTTATTGTTGATTGATGACATAATATATGGTTGATAGGTATTTAAATCATGAGGACAGGGTTATCAATGCAGCTTTGCAGAAAAAAAAGACCAAAACTCTCGTTGAAGGGTGTTGTTTCATTCATGAGCCCGGTCTAAAAAGCATCTTTATTGCCAAACTCTTCGTTGTTTGAAATTTTTGCATCCTCATTAACAATCAGTTAACTCCGGTAGAAAAATTCAAAACGCCTCGATTTTGACAAAAATATACCTTTTTATACCGCACTCATTCATTGTTTTTTTGCTCAGATTTGGCCTCTTCCCATAGCTTATCCATCTGCTTGAGTGTCATAGATTTCAGATCAAGACCTTTGTTGATGGTTTTTTGTTCCAGATAATTGAACCGTTTGATGAATTTCTGATTGGTGCGTTCCAGCGCATTTTCCGGATTAACACCGTAAAGCCTTGCTGCATTGATCAATGAGAAAAAGAGGTCGCCAAATTCATCTTCTACAGTATCCTGATCTTCCCTGAGCATTTCCGCTTTCAGTTCTTCCAGTTCTTCCTGGACTTTTTCCCATACCTGGTCGCGGTGTTCCCAGTCGAATCCCATTCCACGGGCCTTGTCCTGTATCCGGTTGGCTTTCACCATGGCCGGCAGGGAGTTGGGTACACCTGAAAGCACCGACCGGTTACCTCCTTTTTCCTTGAGCTTTAGTTTTTCCCAGTTTTGTTCAACTTCACCTGCATCTTTTACGCGGGTTTCACCGAAAATATGAGGATGCCGGTAGATCAATTTTTCCACAAGTGAGTCGATGACATCTTTTATGGAGAAAGCATTTTTTTCTTCGCCTATTTTGGCATAAAAAACGATATGAAGCAACAAATCCCCCAATTCTTTGCGGATAGCTGAGTTCGAACCTTCAAGAATGGCATCGGCCAGTTCATATGTTTCTTCAATGGTTAGTGTGCGGAGAGATTCATTGGTCTGTTTGCGATCCCAGGGACACTTTTCTCTGAGCTCGTCCATGATCTCAAGTAGTCTGCCAAAGGCTTCGGTTTTTTCCTGCATTGTCTGATGGCTTTAAAATCTGTCTGAGTTAAACGGAGATGGGGTCCGTTGATAAATTAAGCAAAGTTTATTTTTGGTCATCTCTCACAAAGAGAGCAACCTTTTCTCCAACTTTGAGCTTCGAGCTTTCAGCTTTCAACTACAATTCCTTTCTGGCTTATACTTCTGCGAGGGAAATACTTACACTAATATCTAACGATCTATTGAAAACACCCATCCCCCAAAAATAAACATTCTCAACTTGTCCTGAAAGGGGATTAATCTAAAATTTGCACTTATATGCAATTGCCTAACTGTTGTATTGAGCCCGGCTGGTGTATTTTGAAATGGCCTTGTTAAAAATTCCAAAAGAAATATTATCTTGCACGATCAAAAGAGTAGAAAAACCCGGTTAAGTGATTAAGACCGTATGGATGTCCCTACATTTGATGTAATACTTGTTTTCCTGGTACTTGCTTTTATCCTCATCTCCCTTTACAGAGAATTGATGGGAGCGGCTTTTACTTTCTTTATTGCTGTACTGGTACTGGGAATTTTTAATATACTTACGCCTTCAGAAATATTGGCCGGCTTTGCCAATGAGCAAATTGCCGTGATCATAATGCTTCTTCTGCTTGGAGATACCATCCGGCAAACATCTGTTATTGAAGCCATTTTTGAAAAAGCTTTTCCCCGGTCGATGAAATACAAGGGGTTTCTGGCCCGTATGATGATTTGGGTGGGGGGATTTTCGGCTTTTCTGAACAATACCCCCCTGGTGGCGGTGATGATGCCATATGTCCATCAATGGAGCCACCGGCATAACATATCTCCCTCCAAATTGTTAATTCCTTTGTCGTATGCAGCCATTCTGGGTGGCTGTGTAACACTGATCGGCACTTCTACCAACCTTATCGTCAACGGGATGGTGGTCGATCAAAAGATCTTTCCTGATATGCCGGCTCTTGATATATTCGATTTTTTCTGGGTTGGTTTTCCGATGTTGGTTATCGGCATGTTATATCTCTTTTTTTATTCATACCGGTTGTTGCCCGAACGCAAGAGTGTTATGGAAGAGTATTCCAATGCCGACCGGAAGTATCTTGTGGAAGCCGAAGTGAGGCGCAACAGTTCGCTTGTCGGAAAAACCCTCGAAGAGTCGGATATCAATGAAATAGAAGGGCTGGATCTTATAGAGATCATAAGGGGCGACCGCATATTTCAATTGTACTCTGACAAATTCAGATTGCAGGAGGGAGACTTATTAAGATTTGCCGGAGAAAATAAAAATGTTGTAAGATTGCTCTCTGAAAATCTGGGATTGACCATTCCTGCCGTGGGTATGATGTCCAAACTAAAACGGACCCAGGTCATAGAAGTTGTGGTTTCTCACAACTCAACACTGATCACCAAAACCGTGGGGGAGATCAACTTCCGTGGCAGGTATGATGCTGCGCTGCTGGCGTTGCACCGCAATGGGGAACGTGTAGTGGGGAAAATGGACGAAGTGAAGCTGAAAGCCGGTGACGTTCTTATGCTCCTGGTGGGAGAGGCCTTTATGAGTCGTGCCGAAAGCGAACAGGACTTTTATATCATATCCAAAATACGCGAATTCAACCGTACCGAGAAATATAAAGTTTACACGCTTCTGGGGACAACCTTACTGGCAATACTGCTCGCATCTGTAAAACTGGTGCCATTGTTTATGGGTCTATTTGGCGTATTGGTTCTTGTATCTGCCCTTAAGATCGTTTCGCCTAAAGACTTACCCAAAGGTATTGATTACAATCTGGCCGTTATCATTGCTCTATCGCTGGCCCTTGGAACGGCCATGAGCAAGACAGGTGTGGCCGATATGGTCGCAGATCTGATTATAAGGGTATTCCTGCCTTTCGGACGAGTGGTTCTTCTTTTTGGTATTTATTTGATTACCAATTTACTTGCAGCTTATATCACCAATAAAGCGGCAGTGGCCATTGTTTTTCCTATATCACTCACGGCAGCCAGTACGCTGGGACTCGACCCTGAACCTTTTGCTCTTGTCGTTTCCTTTGCTGCAGCTGCCAATTTTATTACACCCATTGGTTATCAAACCAACCTAATGGTTTACGGACCGGGAAATTACAATTTCAGAGATTTCTTTAAGATCGGGTTCCCCCTTACCATCATTTATATGGTAGTGGCCATCACTGTGCTTAGCCTGATGTATTTTCGTTAGTGTTTATAACCTGAAAAATTCATGAATTTTTCAGGTTAAATCAATTACTTACACCAACAGACCTCTTTGTGATAAAATTCATAATTTCAGGGTTATATAGATTATCTTACATCTGATATCTAAACATCTAACGGTCTTTATTAATAGTGGTCCAGTAAACGGGCAATTCTGTCTATTTGCTTATTCTGATTGGGATCAATAGGTTCACCATCTGATCTGGCCGACAATAAATTTTTACGTAACTCAATGAAAGCATCCGATATTTCATTGATGGTTTGTGTTTTTTCCAGAAGTTGTTCTTCAAGGGCTTTTATTTTTTCCCTTGACTGTTCAAGCTCACTGTCAAGATTCGAATGATCAGCAGAGAGCTCATTGTACTTATCCTTAAGTTCATTGAGTTCATCCCGGGTTTTTGACTGTCGTTCTTTGCTCATATCCAGGGCATGATGCAGACTGGCTGTGTCCGAGGTTAAATTGGTCACCTTCGAGCGAAGATCTTCTAATTCGCGTTCTCTTTCAGAACTGGTCGCCTGTTGTGATTCAAATTTTTGACGGGTTTCATCCAGTTCAGTCCGGAGCCTCTGAGTCTCGCTTTTCAATTCTTCGCTCAGGCCCATCAATTCAGATACTTCATCGGATTTCAGGGCATTGCTTTTGTGCAATTCATATTTCATGGCCTCAAAATCAGAAATTGCCTGATCCAGTTCCTTTTCCAGATCTTCCTTCTCCGAACGGGTGTTTGTCAGTTTTTTCTCCAGCAGGTCTCTTTCATCCACCATTGCTTCGTATTTCTTTTTGGATACCACACACCCCGAAATCAAAAAGGGCAAAAGGATCCAGATCAATATCGCACGTTTCATAGCAAAAATGTTTCTGTTTTGATGGGCTTTTTATACATTTATAGGATAAATCTTCCTCATCAAATTTAAAATAAAAATGGAATTGAAAAAACATATTGTCGTATTAATCGCCTTTTTTATCCTGAGTACCGGGCTTGCGGCTCAGGACCAGGCGATCAAAGGGCGCGTGATTGATGCAGCAGACGGCAAACCCATTGAATTTGCCAACCTGGGGATCATGGATACCTTTATGGGTGATGCAACCAACGAGGAGGGGCATTTTGAGCTGAAAATTTCCCGGGATGTCTTCGACAAGAAAGTAAGGGTCTCGGCTGTTGGTTATCAGACTAAAGAACTGGAAATAGCCCGGTTGATGGAAGCAGATAAGGTGGTTATAGAACTGGTGCCGGTCATTTATGACCTTGCAGAGGTGAATGTCGAAGCTCCTTCACGGGTTTTGTATGGAATGCTTAAAATGGCTTTGCGGCAGACATCAAATAACTATCAGACCGGGCCATACAGTGCTAAAATGACTTACCGGGAAAAAGAAGGGCCCAGGGAAAAAACATTATACCTGGATTATACAGATATGTCCGGATATTCAGAACGCAATTGGGAAGATGCTTTTATCAGTCGCAATTATATTATCCGGGAAGGTGAGCGAAATTATGAACAATCGCCTTTTGAAGGTGGTATGGTACACGTGGAAGAGCTTCTGGAGTTAGATTATATGAGACATCCAGGCAATATTCTTGATTCGGTTTTTCATGACCATTTCACCGTAGTTGAAAAAGAGAAATATGTCGAGGATGGCCGGCATATATTGGTCATTGGTTTTGAATGCTCATCACCGCAATTTGTCTTCTCCGGTGATGCTCAGATCGAGGAGCTGAACGGAGAAATTCATCTGGTTCAGAACGATATGAGCATACAGCATTTCAAAGCAACTTATCAGTCGGCCGGCAGGTTCAGGCACGGTCGTGCGTTCATGGTAGATGAAGAGCTGAAGAATGACAGCATTGAATATGTGGATTATACCGTAGAAACTGATTATGGACGTGTGCATGATGACCGTATGGCCGTTAAACGAATACAAATGGATGTAGACCGTCATCTGCTTGATCACGCCCAACCTGAAACCAGTTCTTATGAGATCACATTTGATGATTTGTTACCCGGTGAAAAAAACGTAGACGAAAACCATCGTCATTACTATGACAATGTCTCCGAACTGCTGGATGAGGAATAATGTTATCCCGTCAGATCCAGGGAAGCCGCCATAGCGGTTTGGCTACACGGAATTATTTCCTTTTGTAACACCTGACCCACGCCACTTCTAAAATATTCGGGAGCATTTTGTCGTCGGGCTCTTCAGGAAGAGTTGTGCAAAATGTCAAATACATCGGGATCTGAGGTATGTTCGTGGTTTCACGGAAAACCTCTACACCGTTGATTTTCCATACCATCAGGTTTTCCGACCAGTCGAGGGTGTAGATAAAAAAATCGCCGGTAAAACGGGTTCCGGTTATTTTTGCCGTTGAAGGAGCCATACCCTTCTCGGGAAGTTCATCTATCACCCCGGCTTCAAGCAGTCTTCCTCCGGGGTACATGGATTTGAAAACATCGATGTGGGGGGTCATACGTTCACCCACCATCCAAAAGGCATTGATGAAAGGAAAAGCCTGATTGAATTTTACTTTAGCCTCAAAACGGCCGTATTGTTGGCGAAAACTCTGACCTGTACTGATCAGACCGGAAGAATAGTCAAATGTCTTTTCCCTGAATCCCCAGGTGGGGTTCCAAACCTTTCCTCTGACCTGATCCTGCCGGGTAACTATTTGCAGAGAGGAATCTCTTAGTTCGACATTTTCATCCCTGAAAAGTTGTTTTTCTCCTTCCACAGAGTAATGTTCATTCATGAGCGCTTTACCCCAGTAATAGCCGGTGATCCATTTATTGGTATCCAGCTTTGCCCCATCGAAATCATCTTCAAAAGTAAGTTCCCATTTTTTAAATTCTTCGAAGGGTTTCTCTTTTTCTTTGCGGAGATACCAAACAATGTCTTTATGTTTTTTCAGTTCTGTCCATTCTTTCAAAAGAG
>JAWOCV010000213.1:0-4555 GCA_046483585.1 Marinilabilia sp. | reverse complement strand
AACATGAGCACCATAATCGTACAAAGATGTGGCAATTCCTCCTCCGAAACCCTGAGCACCTCCTGTAACAACGACAATCCGACCGGCAACCCGGTGATCAACAGGAATATCAGAACTGCTTACATCAGTTGAATCAAGTAAAATGGCGCCCTGGTTTTTTATCAATACCGCTGAAGGGGACGTGTCATTCTTTTTAAACCAACTTTCAAACGCACTTTGGTAACTTTCTACACTTTCAACATTGGAAGATACCTCAAGTACACGATCGGTCTTAATGTGATTGTCGACTTTCTTAATATCTTCCACACGATCAAAAGCGTTCTCTTCACTTTTTACCACTGTCCGGCATGAAAGCAATTGATTTCGCGAAGCCAGCATGCGAACCGCCGGCACTATTTCTGTCCAGTCCATTTTTATCCCTTTTTACCTATCAATAGTCCGTTAAACTTTTGTAATACCTTGTATCTCAATTATTTAAAATTTTGGCGTTTCTTAGGTTAAATCACAGTATATCAGTGTTGTACGAATTTTCTTACCTGTCTGCCGTTTTTTTATTACAATCCTGCTATGTTAAACAAACTTTGGTTTGTACAGCAAGTCTCATTTTTCATAAACCGCCAGGCAGGCATCTTACATCTAATAATCTAACGATCTATTGACCTATAACACTCATTATTAATTTATTGCCCAGGTCTGAAAAGTCTGCGCGCTTTTCCTGTTTAAATTGTCCTTTGGCATCCAGCACGCCTTCTCCGTTTTTGGCCATCAGGTATTGATGGGCTGCAATTATACAGGCCCCTTCGTAATTGATCTTTTGCAGCTCCTCGTCGAGGGGCACGCCTCCTTTAGCAAAGACTTCCACAGGTTGTTTTCCCGGACTATTGTGCTCTGTTCCAAAAGTTACTACAAATCCTTCGTTATGCAGAAACAATACATACTCTTTAAGAGCAGCATGCGCATTCCGGGTGGGGATAAATTCAACCGACCAAACACCCTTGTCTTTAAGTCTTTGGGCCACTAATGATTGATCTCTCTCAAAATCAGTAAAGCCCTCAACAGCATCTGCCAAAAAAGGATACGTAGGAATGCCACCTGCTTCCAGAATAATATCCCGGACCGTTTCCAAATCCAGGAATCCTTCCACATTTTCAGGCACATAGGCGGGTTTTCCGGCTTTCAACAATGCACCGCGGATCTCATTTTCCAGTCCGGCAATATCGTCAAGAGCAGATGAAAGCTCCTTACCAAGAAGTTCGGAGAAGAAAGATTTTCTTTCTTCATGATCAGGATAATTCTTTTCTCCTAATAATCGTATTTGCCGGGCCAGATGTCTTTCCCTTACCTGGTTCCGGGCCAGATCACTTTTCATCTGGTCAAAATCAATGAAGAAATTATACCCTTTTGAGTCCAAAAGCTGGTTAACCTTACCGGTCATCTCTCTGACATACTCGTTGGCCTCTCGTCGCAAATCATCCAACCTAGCCATTGTGGCATCGGAAAGCGTAACAGGGCATGGCAGCCCTTTCCCGGAAAAATAGGTCCGCCCGGGATTCCCGGGATCGTTAACCTTGTGCCCTTTTGCTTTCTCTTCCTGGCTCAGGCAAATAAATTCAATATTAAACAAAGGGAACAAACCTCTTTTAAAAGACTCCTCACACCAGGTTTGATATGCATCAAAACTAAAAAAATCATTCACGCCGAGGACCTTCACCCCCTCTTCAGAGGCCTGATCCAAAGCTTCGGTTTCCGAGTCAAATGCACTGAAAGAATGCGGGGTGTGCAAGTGATTATTCACTTTTGGAATTTGTTCGCTACCAGAGGAGACATCTACCTCTTCCGGTTGAAAAGAATGAAAATATTCTATAAATTTCATAAGCTGAATTGTTTTACAACACCTGATTAGTGCCCGTATATAAAGTCGACAAAAGTATTTTAGTAGTCATGTGTTTGTTTAGAAAGTGCCAGTTGCAAGGCTTGCGAAGCCGCCAAAAGCGGAGTTTACTCACGTAAATGAGTATTTTGGCGGCAAGCCTGTCTGCCGTTTTGTATAAAAGTAACCATCTGTCTTAGTGATTTTAAATAAAAACAACAACATGTTTCGTTTTCATAACCCGCCAGGCAGGCGTAACGAAGCAAATGGTACTTTATAGACAAACACTGATTAGATGCCAGATTTACTTCTTCTTATTTGTTCAGCATCTGTAAAGTTATTTTTTACAATGTGACCTTTAAGCGGCACAATTTTCTCATGAATGGCATCAATGATCCATTGTGGCTGTGGGAAGAAAGCATCTTCAAGCTCATAGGCCGGCGTGATCCAATTCCTGGAACCGACAACCACCGGGGGGGCATCCAGATAATCAAAAGCCAATTCTCCAATATTCCGGGCCAAATCATTCAGATAGGAACCGCGGTTATTGGCATCGCTGGTAAGCACAATGCGTCCCGTCTTCTTAATTGACTCCAGAACCACCTCATAATTGAATGGTACAAGGGAACGGGCATCAATGACCTCTGCTTCCATATCGTATTTCTCCTCTAATTCATCAACGGCTTCCAGTACACGATAGAGTGTAGCTCCTATAGAAAGGATGGTGACATCTTTACCGAATTTTTTCACATCGGGTTCACCCAACGGAACCTCGTAATACTCTTCAGGTACCCCGCCCTCATGAAATTGCTCACCAATATCATAGATGCGCTGACTCTCAAAAAACACAACCGGGTCAGTACCCTGAAGAGCCGCGTTCATTAACCCTTTGGCATCATAAGGTGTTGCCGGAAAAACAACTTTCAATCCCGGAATATGAGCAACAAGTGATGTCCAGTCCTGAGAATGTTGTGCTCCATACTTTGAACCTACGGAAACCCTTAAAACAACAGGCATTTTCAATATATTCCCGCTCATAGCCTGCCATTTAGGCAACTGATTGAAAACTTCATCACCGCTTCGGCCCAAAAAGTCGCAATACATGATTTCAGGTATAACGCGGCCGCCACACATGGCATAACCTATAGATGTCCCTACGATTGCCCCTTCGGCAATGGGAGAGTTAAACAATCTATGATAAGGCAAAGCTTCTGTCAGCCCACGATAGACAGCAAACGCGCCACCCCAATCACGGTTTTCTTCGCCATATGCAATAAGAGTCGGATCTTTATAAAAACGGTCCAAAATGGCTTCAAAAATTCCATCACGCAATTGATATTGCTTCATTTTGGAAAAAGGCTTCCCATTTTTATCAAAGGCGAACCGTTCTTTTCTGGCAATTTGCTTAACACGCGGATTTTCCTCTTTGGAAATGAGGACTTCAGGTTCACGGTCTTCCATCTTGTCCCGTGATTCGTCTGAAAACATCATCTCTCCAATCATCTCAGGATATTTCTCAATATCCATCCGGGGGGAAACACTGTCATCGATAGAAAGCTTAAACATATCGAAGATCAGCGTATTTATTTCATCTTCAATATTTTTAATTTCATTCTCATCTGTAATGCCGGCTTCAATCAATTGTTTTTTGGTGGTCTTGATACTATCGTGACTTTCCCAGGCTTCAATTTCCTCCTTGGCTCTGTATGATGATGCATCAGAGGGCGAGTGACCACTAAAGCGATAAGTAAGGATCTCCAGAAGAACAGGTCCCCGTTTTTCGGCAATAACTTCTTTTTTCCTCTTATATGCATCAATAACGGCCAACGGGTTATATCCATCAACACGTTCGGCATGCATCTGATCAGCATTCACACCGGCACCAACACGGGCTGCCATTCCGGTCCCCATGGTTTCACCACAGGTCTGGCCTCCCATACCATACTGGTTATTCATCACACTAATGATAAGGGGCAAACCTCCCTTCATATCACCTTCCCACAATTCCTTAAACTGGTCCATGGCTGAAAACATCAGCCCTTCCCATACGGGTCCGCAAGCCATCGCTGCGTCACCAATATTGGCTACCACCAGGCCCGGCTTGCGGTTTACTTTTTTGTACAAGGCAGCTCCAACTGAAATATCGCCACTACCGCCTACAATAGCATTGTTGGGATAAACACCAAAGGGTGTAAAAAAAGCATGCATACTGCCTCCAAGTCCTTTATTGAAACCGGTTTCCCTGGCAAAGATCTCAGCCAAAGTACCGTAGACCAAAAAGCGTCTGGCAAGATCCTTTATATTCCCTTTAAAATTAGCCTTCACAACATTCAGCGTCACACCACCCATGAATTCATTCATCACTTTTTCAAGGGCTTCATCATCCAACTTGTGAATGGCACTTAGTCCTTTAGCCAAAATCTCTCCATGGCTCCGGTGAGAACCAAGAATAAAGTCATCAGTAGTCAGGTGGTAAGCCATCCCAACAGCAGCCGCTTCTTGTCCCATCGATAAGTGGGCAGGCCCCGGATGATTATACTCCACACCTTTGTAACCTCCTGTTGTCTTTATAAGGTTAAGCATATTCTCAAACTCTCTAATCAAAGCCATATCATGATAGATGCGAAGAAAATCTTCTTTTGAATAATTCTTCTTCTCATCTTCTATGGTTTTGTTGTACTGATT
>JAWOCV010000281.1:0-6049 GCA_046483585.1 Marinilabilia sp. | reverse complement strand
CTAAAATCCTGGCGTTTCTCAGGTTAAATCACAGTATATCAGTATTGTACGAATTTTCTTACATCTTATATCTAATAATCTAACGATCTATTGAAAGAGACCATCCATAAAATAAGACATTTCCTGCTTGAGGAGATATGGCGGATCAGACCTGACGATACTACCAAACAGCAATTTTGGTTGATACGATTTCTTCGGATTTTTTCCCTGGCGATTCGTCGTTTCATTATTGATAAATGTGATATCAAAGCTTCCGCACTTACTTTGTTTTCCTTGCTTTCTGTTGTTCCTTTGGTTGCTATGGCCTTTGGAATTGCCCAGGGGTTTGGCTTCAGAGAAGCTCTTGAGACAGAACTCCAAAACCGTTTGGTGGGTCATGAAGAGGTTGTTGCCTGGATCCAGGAGTTTGCACTGGGATATCTTGACAATACCAAAGGTGGGATGATCGCCGGAATTGGGTTCGGCTTTCTGTTATTTATTGTTATGCGACTGATGAATAATGTGGAAGAGGCTTTGAATGATATTTGGGATGTGAAGCGCTCCCGTTCTTTTATCAGGAAATTCAGTGATTATGTGTCTCTGTTGCTGGTGGGCATTCTACTGTTGGTCACTTCCGGAAGCATCGTAGTATTTATTGCCAATCGTATCCGCGATCTCGGGGTGGGTAGTTTTGCCAGTGGTTTTTTGGTTTGGGTGGCTCCTTATATCATGATATGGCTGGTCTTTTCACTTCTGTTCATGATCATGCCCAATACCAAGGTAAAACCCCTTTCTGCCATTTTTGGCGGAATTATAGCCGGTTCTCTATTCTTGCTGCTCCAATACGGGTATATATATTTTCAGGTCGGTGTTTCGCGTTACAATGCCATTTATGGTAGTTTTGCCGCGTTACCTTTATTCCTGATCTGGATGCAGTTCAGTTGGATGATCGTTCTTTTTGGTGCGGAACTTGCTTTTGCTCATCAAAACGAGAAGAGTTTTGAATTTGAAGTGGATACCAAAAACATCAGTGCCTATGCCCTTAAGTTGGTGAGTGTTTTGATCATCAGGGAAATAGATCGAAATTTTGACCGGGGGGAAAAACCGTTGTCGGTCGCTGAACTTTCCGAGAGACTAAAAATCCCGTTCAGGCTTGTCACTGATCTTTCTTATAGATTGGTTGAAGCCGGCATTTTGGTTGAAGTGAATACCGGAAATGAGGAAATAGTGTTACAACCAGCTTATGACATTCATAAAATGGATTTGGCCGGCGTTTTAAGGAAAATTGAGCATACAGGTTATTCGGAGACCATTTTGGAAAACACCGAAGAGGTGCAGAATGTACGGGAAAAAATTGACCGGTATGAGGAGGTGATGGCTCAATTGCCCGAAAATAAGTTGTTAAAAGATATTTGAGTGGCATATGACTCATTCCATGTGTGAAATTCTTGCCTGATGCGGTACAAAATAAACTTGCAAAAAACCAGTAAATTATGAATACAAATATATTAAAATCCATTTTTGTTTTCCTGCTGATTGTAGGATTTATTGCTGCCTGCACCACTGTTCCCATCACTGGGCGAAAACAACTTAACCTGCTTCCGGAATCGGAGATGATGTCCATGAGTTTGACTCAGTATCAGCAATTTCTTAAAGACAACCAACTTTCTGATAATGAAGAGCAAACCGAAATGGTAAAAAGGGTCGGAAACAACATAGCCTCGGCTGTTGAGCTATATTTTGAGGAGCAGGGTATGAGCAAACGAATCGATAATTTTCAGTGGGAATTTAATCTTATAGAGGATGAAACGCCCAATGCCTGGTGTATGCCCGGGGGCAAAGTGGTTTTCTATACCGGAATATTGCCCATTACACAGGATGAAACCGGATTGGCTGTGGTTATGGGGCATGAAATAGCTCATGCAGTAGCCCGACACGGGAATGAAAGAATGAGCCAGGAAATGAGTGTTCAACTTGGGGGCGCTGCTCTTTCGGCTGCAATTGATGAGAAGCCCGACCAAACAAAGAACATATATATGGCAGCTTATGGCCTGGGAAGTCAGGTAGCTTATCAATTGCCTTATTCACGTACCCACGAAAGTGAGGCCGATCAGTTGGGACTGATTTTTATGGCCATGGCTGGCTATAACCCCCGGGAAGCCGTGGATTTCTGGCAACGGATGTCCGAAATTGGCGGGCAAAAGCCACCCGAATTTCTTAGCACACACCCCGCCGATGAAACGCGGGTGAAAAAGCTCAGGGAATTTATGCCCGAAGCGATGAAATATTACGAAGAGGAAGAGTAAAGGCTTTGCTAAAATGAATTTACTGTTTCCCGCAAAGCTGACAGTTTTTTAAGCAAACTTTCCAAATGATCGAGGTGCAGCATATTGGCCCCGTCACTTTTAGCGCTGGCGGGATCGAAATGGGTTTCCAGAAATATCCCGTCGCATCCGGTTGCAATGCCGGCCCGTGCAACGGTTTCTATCAGTTCCGGTTTTCCCCCCGTTACACCCGATGATTGATTGGGTTGTTGCAGCGAATGAGTGATGTCCAGCACAACGGGTACATCCATTTTCTGCATCACCGGAATACCTCTGTAATCAATGATCAAATCCTGATAACCGAAAGTGGTTCCGCGGTCGGTAATCATTACGCTTGAATTCCCGCTGTCACGAACCTTATTAATGGCAAAACTCATGGCTTCCGGTGCGAGGAACTGCCCCTTTTTGATGTTAACCACTTTTCCGGTTTTAGCCGCTGCTACAAGAATGTCGGTCTGACGGCATAAAAAGGCCGGCACCTGCAGGATGTCCACATATTCTGCCGCCATTTCTGCCTCATGGGCGGCATGAAAGTCTGTGACCACAGGGATGTCAAACGTTTCGGATACTTTTCGTAAAATTTTCAAAGCCTTTTCGTCCCCGATCCCAGTAAATGAGTCGATGCGTGAACGATTTGCCTTACGGTATGAGCCTTTGAATACGTAAGGAATTTTAAGGTTCTCACTAATATTAACTGCTTTTTCAGCTATTTTAAGGGCCATATCTTCACCTTCAATGGCACAAGGGCCGGCCAGAAGAAAGAAGGAATTATTCTCCGTATGTTTGATCCGCGGAATGGTATTTATGTTCATGATAATGGTGTTTTAAAGGTATGTTATCTGTTCCACAACTTCCGTAACCGTTCGGCAATTTTATTTTCCTGGGGGTTATTCTGGGGACTGAAAAGTTGTTCGTTTTTTAATTTCTCTGGCATGTATTCCTGATCAACAAAATTGTTTTCATAGTCGTGGGCATATTTGTATTGTTTTCCGTATTCCAGGTCTTTCATCAATTTTGTCGGAGCATTTCTCAGATGGAGTGGTACGGGCAGATTTCCCGTCTGCCTGACAAGTTCCTGGGCCTGGTTGACAGCCATATAGGCCGAATTGCTTTTGGGGCTGGTGGCCAGATAAATGGTTACTTCACTTAAAATGATACGTCCTTCGGGCCATCCCACCATTTTTACTGCTTCGAAGGCATTGGTTGCCAGCAACAGAGCATTGGGATTGGCCAAACCAATATCTTCGGATGCCGAGATGATCAGTCGACGGGCAATGAATTTGGGATCTTCACCTCCCTCTACCATGCGGGCCAGCCAATATACTGCTGCATCGGGATCACTGCCACGGATGGATTTGATGAATGCCGATATGATATCGTAATGCATCTCTCCATTTTTGTCGTATTGGGCCGGGTTTTGCTGAAGGTGACGGGTGACATTTTCGTTGGTGATCGTGATGGTTTCATTTTCGTTGAATGAATTGGCAACGAGCTCAATAATATTCAGAAATTTCCGGGCATCACCACCGGAAAAACGCAGAAGAGCTTCGTCTTCCCTGAGTTCCACCTTTCGTTTCTTAAAGATCACATCCTCTTCCAGTATACGATTGAATAAAACCATCAGATCTTCTTTGCCAAGGGGTTCGAGCACATAAACCTGGCAGCGTGACAGGAGGGGTGATATCACTTCAAAGGAAGGGTTTTCTGTTGTGGCCCCAACCAGGGTAACCGTCCCTTCTTCCACGGCCCCAAGTAAACTGTCTTGTTGGGATTTACTGAAACGGTGGATCTCGTCTATGAACAAGATCGGTGGGGACGAATTGAAAAATCTTGATTTTCTGGCTTTTTCAATGGCTTCCCGTACATCCTTGACTCCCGAATTTACAGCCGAAAGGACATAGAACGGCCTTTCCAGTTGGTTGGCAATGATTTTGGCCAGGGTGGTCTTTCCAACTCCCGGAGGTCCCCAGAGAATAATGGAAGAGATGTGTCCTGATTCAACCATTTGATGCAGAACCGCACCTTTCCCTACCAGGTGTTTCTGACCAATATAATGGTCGAGATTATGGGGTCTCATGCGTTCTGCCAAAGGTGGATATCCGCTCATAAAAATCCGGTTATCGTGTCCCTGCAAAGTTAAAAACAATGGTGGATAAATTGTTATCTAATGTGCCCTCTTTGCTGTTTGGAAAAACACTAAAAATAATGTAACTTCCGTGTTGTTAGTTCTCTAACAAAAGAGGGAAAAGGTTTTCCAATTGTTATTAAACATGTTAAATTAATGATAAAAAACAGGGAAAATTCAGGCCTTTTCCATTAATTTTGTCAAACGTTTAATATAAATTATTGTCTCGCTATGGACTTTCTGCAAAAATTGAAAGATCACGCCTCCAAAAACAAAAAGCGCATTGTTCTTCCCGAAGGAACTGAAGAGCGTACATTAAGGGCTGCTGATATTGTACTTGAAGAGGGTTTTGCCAATATTATTCTTATCGGAAATCCCGAAGAAATACAGAATGAAGAACGCCGGCTTGTGTTGAAAAATATTTCCAAAGCCACGATTATTGATCCTGCCAATCATGAAAATAAGGAGACTTACATTGATCTTCTTTATGATCTTCGGAAGCATAAAGGTATGACCCGGGATCAGGCATCAGAACTGGTTCAGAACCCGCTTTATCTTTCGGTATTGATGATCAAAAATGGTGATGCCGACGGTGAAGTCGCCGGTGCAGTAAATGCCACCGGAGATGTTTTGCGACCGGCTTTTCAGATCGTTAAGACATTGCCGGGTATCAGTGTAGTATCCGGGGCTTTTATTATGGTTCTGAAGGATAAAGAACTTGGTGAAGATGGCATTATTGTATTTGCCGATGGTGCGGTGCATCCATTGCCTTCTACAGAAGAGCTGGCAGAAATTGCCGTCGCCACCGGGAAAACCACACGTGATTTGTTGGGAATTGAGCCACGTATTGCCATGCTGAGCTTTTCCACTAAAGGAAGTGCCAAACATGAGATGATTGATAAAGTGATTAAAGCTACTGAAATAGCTCGTGAGAAAGATCCGTCATTGATCATTGATGGAGAATTGCAGGTAGATGCAGCCGTTGTTCCCGAAATTGCCCGGAAAAAAGCTCCCGGCAGTGATATTGTAGGGAATGCGAATGTTTTCATTTTTCCTTCTCTTGAATCCGGGAACATCGCATATAAGCTCGTGCAGCGTCTGGCTAAGGCAGATGCCATTGGCCCTGTTCTTCAGGGTATGGCTGCTCCTATTAATGATCTTTCCCGTGGATGTTCGGTAAGTGATATTGTGGGAATGGTGGCTATCACATCCAATCAGGCCATCCAATGATTTTCTGAAGATACAAAGGCCGGTTTCCGGCCTTTTTTGTAACATTAATTTGTATAAATGAGTACGCTCCAAAAAATCTGTTTTTGTCATGATGGGGAAGGAAATTTTTGAACCGGAAATAACCTATTGTTAATGAGGGTTTAAATTTCCTGTTTCGAGCCTTTTGGCAATAAAGATACTTTTGATAGTAAACTCAAAATTTAGATTCAAATGGCAGAAATAGTTGTTGAACCTATTGAACGATATGCACTGAATGCCAAGAGACGTGAAAAGACTCTTTTCTCAAAAATTGGCGTTGTCGGTTGCGGTCACGAAGGACAAAATATTGTTCGTATTGCTGCCTGGCATGGGATTGAGGTTATATTCATTGAATTAAGTGAAGAAAAGATCC
>JAWOCV010000077.1:0-40793 GCA_046483585.1 Marinilabilia sp. | reverse complement strand
CAATTGTTTATATTACAATGGTTCTTTTTGTTAAAATGCAGAATTTCAGTATTATTATGATTCATCTTAAATCTTTACCTGCCTGCCGTTTTTAATATTAGTAACCAGTCAGTTAAACGAATATTTATATAGATAATGCATTGAATTCTTCTTAAGCAGTTAGGCAGGTATCTAAAAATCTAACGATCTATTGTTTTTAAGTACTTGTCCTTAAACTGTTTAGATCTGAAGAAATGTTTATTCTAAAACACATATTACCAGCAATATATGATTCATCTTAAATCTTATATCTAAAAATCTAACGATCTATTGAAGGGCTACTATTGCCAGACAAATAAAAAGTTACTACTTTTGCATCCCGAATTGATCCGATCAGGTAGAGAAGCGCACTTTAACTTAAGGCCACCTGCCGGAGAGAACCTTAAAATCAAAATTCAATGTACGCAATTGTATCCATTGGAGGCCAGCAATTCAAAGTTGAAAAAGATCGCAGGATCTTTGTGAACCGCCTCAATGCAGAAGAAGGAGCATCGGTTGATTTTGACCAGGTATTGATGGTCGACAACGACGGAGATGTGAAAATCGGTGAACCACTTGTCGATGGCGCAAAAGTAACCGCCAAAGTCCTCTCGCACTTGAAGGGCGACAAAGTGATCGTCTTCAAAAAGAAGCGCCGGAAAGGTTACCGTAAGAAAAACGGTCACCGTCAGTATCTGAGCCAGATTCAGATCGAAAACATTGAAGGTTAACCAGGAAAAAATTTAACACGATATGGCACATAAGAAAGGTGTAGGCAGTTCCAGAAACGGACGCGAATCAGAAAGTAAGCGGTTGGGCGTCAAAATTTATGGCGGCCAGGGCGTAAAAGCCGGAAACATCATCGTTCGCCAGCGTGGTACTCAGCACCACCCCGGCGAAAACGTAGGCATGGGAAAAGACCACACGATTTTTGCACTGACCGACGGAACCGTTGTTTTCCGTAAAAAGAAAGGTGACAAGTCTTTTGTTTCGGTAGAACCGGCAGTTGCAGAATAAGTTTGTCCGAAAAAAATTCACTTAATCTCCTGTTTTTGTTACTTTCGTAGCAAATTCAGGAGATTTTTTTTGACCCCAATACACGAAAGATATGCTCACACTTAAGTACATTCAGGACAACCGGGACGAGATTATAGACCGATTGAAGATCAGAAACTTTGATGCATCCGGAATCCTTTCGGATATTGTTGCCGCTGACAATGAACGAAGAGCCACTCAAAACGAGGCCGACAACAAGCAGGCCGAACTAAACAACCTGTCACGATCCATCGGTCAACTTTTCAAAGAAGGAAAAACCGAAGAAGCCAATCAGGCCCGCACAAAAACCGGTGAACTAAAAGAAGAGATCCGGTCTCTGAACACCAAACTTGGTGAAATTGAAAAACAACTCCATGAACTCCTCGTGCAGATCCCAAATGTTCCTCATCCCTCAGTCCCCCGGGGAAAAGGGGAGGAAGACAACCAGGAGATACGCCGTGGCGGTAAAATACCGAAACTTGACGGGGCCCTTCCGCACTGGGAAATAGCTGCCAAATATGGACTGATCGATTTTGATCTGGGAAATAAACTAACAGGAGCCGGTTTCCCCGTCTATAAAGGATGGGGTGCCAAATTGCAACGGGCCCTCATCAACTATTTTCTCGACGAGGCCAATGCTGCCGGATACGAGGAAGTACTGCCCCCTCTTCTGGTGAATGAAGATTCGGGTTTCGGAACAGGACAGCTCCCCGACAAAGAAGGCCAGATGTATCATTTGGAAGCCGATAATCTCTACCTCATTCCCACAGCCGAGGTGCCCGTAACCAACATTTTTCGCGATGTGGTTCTCGACGAAAAAGACCTCCCGGTGAAACAATGTGCCTATTCGGCTTGTTTCAGGCGTGAGGCAGGATCATGGGGAAAACATGTTCGCGGATTGAACCGCCTGCACCAGTTTGACAAGGTAGAGATCGTCCAGATCGCTCATCCCGATCACTCTTATGAAGTCCTTGACCAGATGCTGGCACACGTGCAGTCCCTGGTTGAAAAGCTCGGCCTGCCCTGGCGCATCCTCCGCCTTTGCGGCGGTGACATTGGATTTACCTCGGCCCTCACCTACGACTTTGAAGTATATTCTGCCGCACAGGCACGCTGGCTGGAAGTTAGTTCGGTATCTAATTTTGAAGCCTATCAGGCCAACCGCCTGAAATTGCGTTTCAGGAAAACAGATGAAAAGAAAACGCAACTTGCCCATACACTCAACGGCAGTGCTCTGGCCCTGCCACGGATCGTAGCAGCCATTCTGGAAAACAACCAAACGTCTGAAGGCATCAAAATCCCCGAAGTGCTGGTCCCTTTTATGGGTTCTGATATTATAAGGTGAAACCTCATAAAAAGTCAGGCATCAGAGAAAAATGGTCTTTTCTAATGCTGCCTTTCCAAACGTTATCCCATGCAACCAAAAGCATATATTTTCAACGCCTCATTTTATACGACTCCGCCCTATCGTCCGCAATGGGAGAATTGGCTCTATAAAATTTTTTTCCCGTTTGTATCGGACCTTGCACCGGATGTTAAAACCGAGGTGTTTGAGGTCCTATCAGAGATCAACCAGGATATGTACATTTTTTCAGTTCAACTGCGATGCTCTTCGTACGAAGAGTTAAAAACCATTCAAAAGATGACAGCTCCGGTATTCGATGAGTTTAAACAACGTTTTGGTGAAACAGTCACCAACTTCAATTCCGTACTCAACAAAATAGATTAACCAACTGAATAATGCCACAAGCCGCTGCCGAAAAAATCATTCTTGGGATTGACCCCGGGACCACCGTACTGGGCTATGGCATCATTGAAATCAGGGGCCGGAACCCCCGTATGGTTACCCTAGGGGTACTTGAACTGGCCAAATACAGCGATCATTACCTCAAACTGCAAAAGATCTTCGACCGGGTTATCAGCCTTGTGGACACGTATCACCCCGATGAACTGGCCATTGAGGCACCTTTTTACGGGAAAAATGTTCAATCCATGCTCAAACTCGGCCGGGCCCAGGGAGTCGCCATGGCAGCAGCGCTATCGCGCTCACTCCCCATTTTTGAATATGCCCCGCTACGGATCAAGCAAGCCATCACAGGGCGGGGTAATGCATCCAAAGAACAAGTGGCACTGTTTCTCCAACAATATCTCAAACTGGAAGAAATGCCCCCATATCTGGATGCGACCGACGGACTTGCAGCGGCTGTCTGCCATTTCTTCCAGAAGCAGGAGTTGACAAGCAATGCAAGTACCAAGAGCTGGAAAGAATTTATCCGTAAAAACCCGGGACGGGTCAGGTAAACAATCATTCTCCTTTTTCTAACCAATGTCACAAAAAAAGCCGTCCCCGGATTTGAATCAAATCCGGGGACGGCTTTTAAGAAGCTGTATTTGACTTCTTAACTATAAGCCGTTTCTTATTTTTTCAGCAATTGTTTCCATTTCTTCCTGAGACAACTGAAGCTTGGGCTTTGCAAAACTAATATCGCCTTCCTGGTTCAGAGGCACCAGGTGGATGTGGGCATGGGGCACTTCAAGACCCAGAACGGCAACACCAATGCGCTTGCAGGGAACCGCCTTTTCAATAGCCTTTGCCACCTTTTTGGAAAACACCATCATCCCGGCCAACAGATCATCTTCCAGATCGAACAAATAATCGACCTCTTGTTTGGGGACCACGAGTGTATGCCCTCTGGCAAGGGGATTGATGTCAAGAAATGCATAATAATGCTCATCTTCGGCTATTTTGAAAGATGGAATCTCTCCTTTCACAATTCTGGAAAAAATGGTTGCCATAACCTTTGATTTTTTCTGTTACCACAATTTACAAAGAAATATCAATGATCTCAAACGGGACAACGCCGGAAGGCACTTGTATCTCTACTTTATCGCCAACCTTTTTCCCCATCAGCCCTTTGGCTATTGGTGTAGAGATTGAAATTTTTCCGGCTTTCAGGTCGGCTTCTGATTCGGAGACCAGAGTATAAGTCATAACTGAATTGTTTTTCAGGTTTTTTATCTTGACTTTGTTCATCATCTGAACCGTGGATGTGTCGATCTTTGATTCATCAATTACACGGCTGTTGGCAATGACTTCTTTCAGTTTTGAAATGCGCATTTCAAGGAGTCCCTGCGCCTCCTTAGCAGCATCATACTCGGCATTTTCGGAGAGGTCTCCCTTGTCACGGGCCTCAGCAATTTGCCTGGATATTTTGGGGCGCTCCACCGACTCAAGTTGAGCCAACTCCTCGCGCAATTTGTTCAACCCTGTTTGGGTTATGTAACTCGTGTTAGACATTGTTTAATCCTCCTATTTTATTTTGAGTATTATTTTAATGGGTGTATAAAAAGAAAAGAATCCCGGGACTAAGAAAACAGTCCGGGACTCTTTGCTGTGCAAAATTAGCAAATGTTCTTGAAATAAAAAAAGGGGTCCCGGATGAAGTGATTTGGAAGTTCCTAATAATCGGGTCTTTTGAGTATCTCGGAAAAGATGACCGCTTGTTTGAGATCGAACCATTCAACCCCTCTGTCTGACCAGTGTTCCTCCGGCTGATCTTGTTCTGACCTAAGACTGGTCTGCCGGCCGGGAGCCTGATTCTTCCTCTGACGCCGTTTATCACCGGGTGAAGTTTCAGAAGTAAAAACGTAATCTTCTTTAACGAATGGTGCACCTTCCAGATTTTTCCTGCCCCGGCCCGAAGAGCCTTTTACGGGAGTGCCGGCAGCCTCGCGGCTTTTTTTCGCTTCTTCCTTTTCCTCTTCTTCCTCGTCTTCATCCCCGAACACATCCTTAAAAGGAGAAAAAACTTCATCCATGGGATTTTCTGCTTCACCACCGGGCACTGGCATATCATCCTCCTGGGGCTTCTTTTTCTTAAACGCCGAGAAGATGAATATCACCAAAAGAATGATGATGTAGAAAATTTCTCCAAAGATGTCGTCCATATACTTCCGGGAATTTGAAATTAAAGTTCTAAATTAGCCCCATCTTTTGATAAAACCAAAAAATTGTTTTGAATTTTGACCAGACTGCCCAAAAAACAACCATAAAATGCCACGTTTCGTAATATTCATAACAATCACATTGCTTGCCCTGGTTTTCCCCCGTTGCGGAGACCAGGTGCGGGATGAATTCCCGCGTACAGATTTTGTGGGTTATTTCGACCTCAATTATTCCAGTTATGCCAAAGATGTATTCACTGCCGAAGAGGACATGGACCGCCACCAGGTCGGGATAAACGGCATAATTGTTTACAGGAGTTCGGACCAATTTTTCGCCTTCGAAAAAATGTGTCCCTATGAAACCAAACCTTCCTGCAGTGTCCAGGTCAATGAAGAGGAAGAAACCTCCGTGGCAGAATGTGAATGCTGCGGATCCCGCTTCCTGATCGCCTCCGAAACGGGAGACATTATCGAAGGTCCTGCCAAACGAAGTTTAAAAACATACCGGACAGCATTTGACCCGCAATCCAACCAGCTTGTCGTCTCTTCCCGTTAAATCCGGCTCCGCTCCAGGCAAGTTCTGCAATCAATAGCGATAATGTTCAGGTTTGAAGGGCCCCTCGGGTCTCACACCGATATAAGCAGCCTGTTCGGGTGTCAATTCAGTCATCTTGACTCCCAGTTTATCAATATGAAGCCGGGCCACTTCTTCATCAAGAACTTTTGACAACGTGTAAACCCCAATTTCATAGTCTTTTTGCCAAAGGTCCAGCTGGGCAAGCGTCTGATTAGTGAAAGAGTTGCTCATCACAAAGCTGGGATGACCGTTGGCATTGCCAAGGTTCACAAGCCGGCCGCGTGACAAAAGAATGATACTGTGTCCGTCGCTGAAAGTAAATTTGTCTACCTGTGGCTTAATATTAATCTCTTCGATCCCCGGTAAGCCGGCCAGCTTTTCCACCTGTATCTCATTATCGAAATGACCGATGTTGCAAACAATGGCCATGTCTTTCATCTGTCCCATGTGCTCTACAGTGATCACATCACGGTTGCCGGTGGCCGTCACGAAAATATCGGCTTCCAGAACAGCGTCTTCAAGCGTGGTTACCTCGAATCCTTCCATTACAGCCTGATAGGCACAAATGGGATCTATCTCGGTCACCAGGACTCTTGCACCAAATCCACGCATGCTCTGAGCACACCCCTTTCCGACATCTCCATAACCGCAAACAACAACCGTTTTTCCGGCCACCATTATGTCTGTGGCACGCTTGATGCCATCGGCCAGACTTTCTCTGCATCCATATAGATTGTCAAATTTCGACTTGGTTACCGAATCATTCACATTGATGGCCGGGAAAAGCAGTCTATTTCGGTCCATCATCTGATAAAGCCGGTGTACACCGGTTGTGGTTTCTTCGCTCACACCCTTCAGTTCTTCTGCCATCCGGTGCCAACGGGTGTTGTCCCCGGCATACAATTTTTTCAGGAGAGCCATCAGTTCTCTGAGATCTTCTGCCTCTTCACTGTAATCTTGATCCAGTATGGATGGGTCATCTTCAACTTCAACGCCTTTGTGAACCATCAGAGTGGCATCACCTCCGTCGTCAACGATCATATCAGGACCTTTACCGTCTCCAAAATCAAGCGCCCGCTCGGTACACCACCAGTACTCTTCAATGGTCATCCCTTTCCATGCAAAAACGGGAATACCAGCCTGCGCCATGGCTGCAGCAGCATGATCCTGTGTGGAGTAAATGTTGCAACTGGCCCAGCGCACTTCTGCGCCAAGAGCTTTCAGCGTTTCGATCAAAACAGCGGTTTGAACTGTCATGTGTAATGACCCGGTGATGCGGGCACCCTCTAAGGGGAATTCATCCGCATACTTTTCACGCAGGGCTATTAATCCCGGCATCTCCTTTTCGGCGATCTCGATCTCCGTCCGGCCAAAACCGGCCAGGGACATGTCTTTTACCTTATAATCCATATGTATTAAATATCTGTTTTTCAATCTATTCCCCGCTGCGTATGGTATAACTCCAACAAAGCAGTCCGGCGGGATTTAACAGGGAACAAAGATAACAATAGATCGTTAGATTATTGGATGTTAGATGTTAGTATTTCCATCGCAGAGGCATAAAGCACTTTGTAGCTGAAAGCTCGAAGCTCAAAGCCGGAAAGAAAGGTTGCTCTCTTTTTGCGACATAACCAAAGAACCAACAAAATTAGTTAAACAAACCATTTCAAATCAATTTTTTTTCGCAGTTGCTTGGGCTTTGGAATAGATGATTTATGATTAAAGGTAAGAAAGAGAGAATGCATTTATCAGACTTCATTCAAGACCGGCAAGAAACTCCTTTATCTCCCTGGCATCCTGATTAAGACGTGCTTTAAGCGCTTCCAGACTACGAAACTTTATCTCAGGCCGGGTGCGTTTGATAAACTCAACCGTAATCTCTTCGGAATAAACTTCACGCTGAAAGTCAAAAATATGAACTTCCAGCGACTTGTTTCCGACGTTCCCTTCAATGGTAGGCCGTTCTCCTATATTGATCATGCCGCCGTAAGTATTTCCAAGAAGATGAACGCGGCATGCATAAACCCCGTCATGTGGAACAAGTTTCAGGGGATCGTCAAGCTCAATATTGGCTGTGGGAAAACCAATCTGACGACCCAGACGCCGGCCACCAACGATACGGCCCTTCAAACCATAAAACCGTCCGAGTAAACGGGAAGCCTCCCAGACATCGCCATCAGAAATTAGATCCCTTATGGTAGTAGAACTGGGCTTCATGCCTTCAACGGTTACCGGACCATAAAAAGTCAACTCAAACTGATGCTCTACTGCCAGATCGCGAAGTCGCACGGGCGAGATACCCCCATGTCCGAAACGGTGATTATACCCAACAAGCAGGTGACGAATGCCCACCCTCCGAACAAGGTAATCCTGAATAAAGTCCTCTGCAGAAAGCTCGGCCAGCTGCCTGTTAAATGGCAGAATAATAATATGATCGACCCCTGCTTCGCTGATCAGGCGTGTTTTCTCATCAAGTGTCGTGAGCAAGCGCAACTGCCCGGGATCCTGTCCCAAAACCATTCGCGGATGAGGCCAGAAAGTGAGCACCACCGATTCACCCCTGATTTTACGGGCTTCATCAATAAGACGGGTAAGCAATGCCGAATGACCTTTGTGCAAACCATCGAACATACCCATGGTCAGAACAGGTCGAACAGCCTGGAAACCTTCAATATTGGATTGTATCTTTACCATTCTTCAGACGGAACGTATTTGCTACAAAGGTATAAATGTTTACAAAGTCGGACGCAACAACAAAAAAAGAACTTATATTGCCAAAAAATTTTAACCTGATTATGACTAAGCTGGCAGCACATAATGCATATTGATTTGTATTTCAGAATGTTTAACAAAATAAGCCTGCATTTTATGAATAATTCGGATGAAGACCACCATCCAAAGAATTTTAATTTTGTCGAAAACTCTTTATATTTAAATCCTGAAAATGATAGGTTTAAAATCATCGGCCCGTTATGGAACAATATTTATTGGAACTGATCAAAAACAACAACCGTGTCATCGTCCCCAATTTCGGGGCATTCATCGTCTCACGTGACGCCGGGACCACGGTTTTATTCAACAATTTTCTGAGTTTTAACGACGGTCTGCTCATCAATCATGTGAGCACGCAGGAAGGTATTGATACCCATGAAGCGACCCGTCGTGTCTCCGATTTCGTGGAAAAGATCAAACAGGATCTTGAAGAGAACGGTGAATACGCCATTGAAAAGCTGGGCCGTTTCACAAAAGATCAGAACGGGATACTCCGTTTCACCCAGGACCCCCATGTATCGGAGTTACTGCCCGATGAAAACCCCGCCAAACAAAGCAGGGACACCAATGAAGATTCCACGCTTCTCGACATTGACAGTGAGGATAAGATAGAAAAAACTCCGGAAAAGAAAAGCACATCCAAAACAGAACCGGCCCAGGGAAAAAAGGATATCACAGGATCAAAAAGTAAAACCGCCGGAAAACCCGCAGAGAAAGCACTGGGGGAGACCAAAAAAACACCCGCTGCTGAGAAAAAAGCTCCCCCCACTGAGAAGAAAACACCCGCTGCTGAGAAGAAAACACCGCCTGCGGGAAAAACAAAACAACCCTATGGCAGCGGCAATAAACCTCCGGTTTCGCCGCCCCCAAGACAAACAAGAGAACGTAAATCAGGATTTCCGGGATGGGCCATTGCCCTTTTGATAATCATCCCCATCGCCCTCATCATCCTCTATTTCCTTCTTTGGCGGGGAGACAATGATCAACAACCCAAAATGACGGAAGATGAAACCTCCATCACAGACACCGTAGAAGAAAAACCAACAATCGACAGTGCCGCCATCAAAGAAGCCCGTGAAGAAGAAAAACGGCTTCAGGAAGAAGAACAACAAAAAGCCAAAGAACAAGAAGCCTCCGCCAAACCAAAACATCATCTTATTGTCGGAAGCTTTGAGAATGAAAACAATGCCAAAAACCTTGTCAAAGAACTCAAAAACAAAGGGTTCGATTCGGCAACCAGTTTCAAGCATAACAATCTCATTATGGTGAGTGCTGCGTCATTCGAATCCCTTACCAAAGCCCGGGATACTCAGCAAAAGATCGTTGAAGAACAACGTATGGAAAACTGGATACTGACCAGGAGATAAATATGCCTTTTGTATTTCAGTTATTGCAAAGCCAATGAAGTACATATTTTTTTATTCCTGTCACCAAATCAACAGACCGTTAGATTTTTAGATACCTGCCTAACTGCTTAAGAAGAATTCAATGCATTATCTATATAAATATTCGTTTAACTGACTGGTTACTAATATTAAAAACGGCAGGCAGGTAAGATTTAAGATGACTCATATAACATTAATAATCTGCATCTTAGCAAAAATAGCAAACATTTCATAAATAGCTAAAAATCAAGTCTTTGAAAAAGTTTAACGGACCATTACAAATTGGATAACTGATTAAATTGTTTAAAGCGGGTGAAATTTGTTTGGAATAACCAAACATCATCCGCTTTTCCTGTCAAAAATGATCTTCATTATATTATTCACCGGTTTGATCACAGGGCTTTATGCTTTTCTTATCCTTAGTTTCAGCAAGGGATGGGAGAATATTCCCGAGATCAGCACTCATCATCGCACCCGGGAACGGGTTTTCATTTCTGTCATAATCCCCTTCCGCAACGAATGTCATAATTTAAAGGAACTGATCGAAAACATCACTCAACAGAGCTTCTCAACTCATCACCTGGAAGTGGTCATGGTCGACGACCACTCAAGAGACCAGGGACCGGAACATCTAGAACAGCTCCAAAAGTCGCACCACTGGCTTAAAGTGGTTGAATCAGAGGGGGCAGGAAAAAAAGAAGCCCTGCGTCACGGCATTTCCACAGCCACGGGAGAACTTGTTATAACTACGGATGCAGACTGCCGGTTTGGTAAAGACTGGCTGCAGACCATTGCAGAAGCTTATCTCGACTCAAGCCCGGATATGCTCGTCATGCCGGTATCTATGGATACAGGAAGAAACAAGCTTTCCCGTTTCCAGCAAATTGAATATCTGGCACTGCAGATGACTACAGCCGGCGCCTTCGGCATTGGCAAACCTTTTCTTTGCAGCGGAGCCAATCTGGCCTTCAGGAAAAAATCCTTTCTCGAGGCTGCCCGTTTTGCAAAAGGCCGGCAATATTTGTCCGGTGATGATGTGTTTCTTTTACAAGCATTCAAAAAACAGAACTTCAGGATAAAATATCTGAGATCCCCGCAAGCAATGGTCAAAACCACACCGGCACCCTCACTCCGTGATTTTTTTGTTCAGCGGATGCGATGGAGCGGCAAGAGCCCGGCCTATCAGGACAATTTTGCCCGTCAGACCGCTCTTTTGATTCTCCTGACCAATGCATGGGCAGCCATTCTGCCTTTCTTATCGGCCATTTCTACCATTTTTGCAGCGGTATGGGCAGCCATGATGATCATTAAAGCGGTCGTCGACCGGAAACTGTTAAATGCAGGAAACCGGTTCTTTTCAGTCAGGATCAAGGCCGGAAATTTCATTGTTTTCTCCCTATTATATCCTTTTTATGCATTGATTACCGGCCTGGGAAGTCTCCTTTTCAAAGAAAAATGGAAAGAACGCACCGGAAAATGACCGGGAGCATAGATGTCATGAAGAACGCATGATAAGTCCAGTTCCCCGGCAAATCAGGAATTGAACCGTCAGAGCAAAAATAATGGCCGCTCCGCCAGGTATATCAAGCCAGGCAGCCAGAAGCAAGCCAATTAGAGAGCCGGAAATCCCAAAAAGGACCGAACCTCCGATAATGGCACGGAAATTCTTTCTAAATAACATGGCTGTATTCTGGGGAATGGTGAAAAGACTCAGAACAAGTATGATCCCCATAGTACGAATGCTCAAAACAATGGCAATGGCAATGAGCACAGCCATGATATTCCGGATCAGGGTCACCGGAATGCCACGGGTCCGGGCAAAATCAGGATCAAAGGCCGTGTAAACCACAGGTCGGTAAAAAAACAGAAAAAAAAGAGCGGTTAAAAGAAAAACACCCCCTAAAACCCATAGATCAATGACTCCGACCGATAAAATACTGCCAAAAAGGAAACTCATCAGATTGGGAGTATAGCCGGGAGTGAGAAAAACGAATATAATGCCAATGGCCATACCAAGTGACCACAGGATGGCAATGGCACTATCCTCCCGCACTTTTCCGCGGGTTGAGATCCACTCAATCCCCAGCGAGGTGGCAACAGCAAAAACGACAGCCCCCAGAAACGGATTCAATCCAAAATAATAGGCCATTCCAATCCCACCAAAAGAAGCATGGGTGATACCACCACTGATAAAAACGATCTTGCGGCTCACAATATAGGTCCCGATCATGGCTGCGAGCAAACTGGTCAGAATGGCTGCCAGCAAGGCATTCTGAAAAAACTGGTAAGCAAAAAGCGAAAAAATCCCTTCCATCACAAATGTTTTTTAAGAACCCTGTGTGGCACCGGCCCGTGCGCAATCAGATCAATGGGACAATTATAGACTTTGAGAACCTCAGCTGATAATACATTGGACGGATGGTAATGCAACGTGCCGTTAACACAGGCAATGGTTTTCACAATTGATGAGATGGTGCCAATATCATGAGAAATCAGGAAAATGGCCATGGATTTGTTCAGTTCCCCCAGAAATTCATACAGCTCTCCTTCAAAATTCCGGTCCACAAAAGTGTTGGGTTCATCAAGAACCAGAAGTTGGGGATCATTGATAACGGCCCGGGCCAGAAGGACCCGCTGGAACTGGCCGCCTGAAAGCTCCCCCACAGGCCGGTCTCCAAGGCCTTCAAGTCCCATATCTGTCATGAGCTTTTGCGCCTTGTCTTTATTCCTCTTTTGCAGGAAACGCCACCAGGAACCGGGAGAAGCCGCTCCGGATAAGATAACATCCTCAACATTAACGGGAAACGACCGGTCGAGCTGGGAAACCTGGGGCAAATAGCCAATATTCAGATGGCCCGATGGGTATTCCACCCTCCCTTTCCAGGGATGAAGAATGCCCAGCAGAATTTTTGAGAGGGTGGTCTTTCCCCCGCCGTTGGGTCCGATTACCCCGATAAAGTCGTTGGGATATATGTCGAGGTTAACGTCCTTTAAAACAGGCTCCCCGTTATATCCTGCCGATACATTTTTTATGGAGACCAGTGGTTGAGACATAAAACTGCTTTTTCTTCTCTTTAAAGAGTGCCTTGTTTGCTCATCAGTTGTGGGCCACTTAGTGATTAAGTAGGGTTCGTTAAGGTACTTATCCTATCCCTCCCGTAAATGCTCTTTTATCAACCGGAAAACTTGTTCCATACTCTCCGGCCATTTGTAAGCCAGAGGATTGATGGTGGCAATTTCAGCGTCGGTAGCCTCCCGTACCATCTCAGCATTTCTCTGGTCAAATTCGGCCTGAATAAATATGATCCGGATGTTTTCTTCATTGGCAACATCAATTAACTCCCGCAATTTTCGGGGCGAAGGTTCTTTCCCCTCGTATTCAATGGATATCTGCTCAAGTCCGTAATCACGGGCCAGGTAACTCAAAGCCGGGTGAAAGATCATGAATTTTTTTTCATCCAGCCCGGCAACCATTTCAGAAAACCTCTGGTCCATGCTGTCCACCTCCTCATAAAGCGACTCATAATTTTGTTCGATGGTCTCGCGATGTTCCGGGAAAGACTCTATAAGGGCCTCCTTCATTTCGGGCAAAACCGTTTTAACAACGTCTGGAGACATCCATATATGCGGATCTTTACCGCCTTCGTGCACATGATCACCGTGAGTATGATTCTCTCCACTAAGCAGATCAATATTTTCAGATAAGTTCAACACCTTCATCTCCTCATTAAACCCTTTTATCCGTTCCATCCAAACCTGCTCAAAACCAAGCTCTCCGACACGCACATATAACGCAGACGAAGATACTTTCCCCAATTGCCCGCTGGTGGGTGAATATGTTTGAGGACTGGCCCCCATAGGAACCATGACATTTACCTCCACTTTTTCGGACGTTAGGCGATCCACAAAATATTTGAGCGGCTCTATGGTTACCGAAACACCGGGTTCCCGGTTCTCATTCCGGCATCCACCAGCCAGTAAAAAAATGGCCAAAACGACCGTTAACAGAAATGTCTTTCTCATAGTATTTCTCGCTATCCAATTAAATCGTCTCCAGGTCCGGGTTTTTAAATCTCTTCCAGGTTTTCCGCCGCACAACGATCACAGACCCCTTCGACTACCAACCGGGCAGAATGAACTTCAAAACCGGTGGGCAAACCCGCCGTATCAATATCCAACTGGGGCATACATAGTAATTTGTGGCAATTGACGCAAAAAAAATGGGCATGATCACTTGTCCGAAAACGGCCGGCAAGCTTGTATTTATGAGTCTCTTCATTTAATACGATCTTATGCAAAACACCTTGACCAGTAAAAAGTTTCAACGTTCGGTAAAGGGTCACACGATCGGTATCAAAAGAGAGCGCAGACTCAATCTCTTTCTGGGTAAGAGCTACCCCTTCCCCCCATAAAAGAGAGAGCACTTCACGCCTGATGGCCGTTTCAGACAAACCAAAGGCCTGTAATAACCGGGAAATGTCTTCAGCTCTTGCAACCATGTTGCAAAAATAACACAATTGCCATTTTTTTGCAACAATGTTGCGGAGATTTTTATTGATCCTCCAATTACAATATAGTCCGTTAAACTTTTGTCATACCTTGTATTTCGATTGTTTAATATTTCGGCGTTTCTCAGATTAAATCAAAGCATATCAGTGTTGTACGAATTTTCTTACCTGTCTGCCGTTTGCTTATTACAATCCTGCTATATAAAACAAACTTTGGTTTGTACAACAAGTCTAATTTTTCATAAACCGCCAGGCAGGCATCTTACCTCTAATAATCTAACGATCTATTGAATTATATCCCCTCCCCGGTTAAGCAAAACAGGTTCTTCTATTTTTCAATATAATGAATCACTCATCCCGCAATTTCTACCCAAAAGGATGAGCACATCTTCCCTCCCGGTTGAAAAACGCCACTATAAAGCCAACATTTGATTCAATGTACTCAACGCTGAACCAGGAAACATTCAGATCATAAAAAATGTTTTTTGACAAATCAATTATTTTAATTGACGGAAAACCTTTTTGTTGTGACCAACGTACAAATACATGCAATCAAATCCATTTATTCACCAAAATCAAAAACGATGGCAAACATACTGGTATGTGAAGACGACAAGTTGATCGGCCGGATAATTGAACGTAAGTTACTGGACGACAAACATCAGGTAATGCTGGTTGACAATGGGAGTAAAGCCATGCAGGCCTTAAAAGAAAACATTTTTCAAATGGTGATATCGGACATCATGATGCCGGTCAACAGCGGTCTGGATGTGATTCACTATCTTCGTCATGATCTAAGGTCGGACATTCCCATATTAATGGTGTCCGGACTTTCAGAAAATGACAACATTCAGGAAGCCATCCGTTTGGGAGCCAACGATTACATCCCCAAGCCTTTCGCTTTAAACGCTCTTAAGGAAAAGGTCATACATCTTCTCCAAAGGGCCTGAGAAAAGATGGTTTTCCTCCCCAGGTAATCAAAAAAGATGCTATGCATAAATTATTACTTTTAAAATTCACCATCTTACTTTTATTGGCTTGTCCGGTTTTGTCAGGCGGCCAGACTCTCGACTCCATCCGGCAAACAGCCCGGAACGGACATTATTCGGAAGCCCGGGAAATGTGTATGGAAAGGGATGATTATCCAGATAACACCGAGGTTTTATTTCTGGTGGGGCAAACATACTTATGGGAAGAAAACACTCCCCGGGCCAGGGAAACTTTCGAAAATGTTTTAAAAAATGAGCCTGAACATACAGACGCCATCTCAGCCCTGACAGCCATCGATATTGCCAAAGAAAAATATGAGAAAGCTATACAGAGGTCCCGCAAAGGACTTACCATCAAGAAGGATCACGAGGATCTCCTGTACTATCTGGCCTTTGCCCACGCCGAAACCGGCAAGCTTAAAACAGCAACAAAAGAACTGGACAACCTGCTGAAAATAGCCCCTGGCCACGAAAAAGGTCTTGAGCTCAAACAATCGCTGGACATCTTTAAGATCCCGGGATCCATCGCACTTTACCAATCGGTCCAATGGCACAAAGAACCATTTGAGAGATATTTTCACACAACCACGATTGAAGCCCCCCTTGGTGACCGAAAATTCAAGGTCATACCGCGACTGAATTACGGGGTTCTGAAAATGCCGGAACAGGAAACCACCGGAAGTCAGGCCGGCATAGACGTTTACCCCCTCACCGGTCCAGCCTCATACATGTATTTACATTATGCTTATTCCGATTCGGAAATTTTCCCTGGCCACCGCAGTGCAGCCGAATGGTTTACCGGGGCAGGAAAGGGGTGGGAATTATCCGCCGGTGCCCGGTATCTTTTCTGGGAGGATCATATTTACTTCTTTTCGGCCTCGGCCAGCAAATATATCGGCCAATGGCTGCCGGGCCTGAGATTTTTTTATGCCCCGGAAGAAAACAATGATCTGTCAGCCCAGGCAACCATACGGCGTTATCTGAAAGATCAATACAGTTACATCCACATGTATCTGGGATATGGGACCAACCCCGACAGAAGCGAACGCCAGATAGACCTTATGGACACAAAAGAAACCACGCGTTTGACCGGAGGCGCCTACAGCATACTCAGGATCAGCGGCCCTTTTTATACCAGACTGCTGGCAGAATACCGCAAGGAAGAATATGTTCCCGACGAGTGGCGGGATGCATTCCTCATTCAGGCCGGATTAGAATATAAATTTTAAACAATGGGCCCCGGAGAAAGGCATATTATAGCGGAAGGCCCCTTAAGCGAGGTCGTTCCACAAGTGATGGTGATGATATTTCTCCTTCTGGTGTTCATCCTCTCAATTACCATTTTGCTGCTTATCCGCCAATCCATTCATCAATACCTGACTACCCGAAAATCACGTATCAAACAGAAATACCATGAAATTTTGATAGAGTGCCTCTTCTCGTCCGGGGAACACATCGTGGATGACTGCAAAATAAAAGGAGACCGGGGGAAACGTTTGCTTTACAAAACAATGATTTACCTAATGCATAATCTGAACGGGGAATATGCAGAAAAACTCAAAACCTATTTTTATGAAATGGGTCTTGAGAAATATCTTCTTCAGAATTTACGGAGCAAACGCTGGTGGATTATCACTCAGGGCTTGCGCGATTCACGGATCATGGGATACAAAAAGGCTGTAACATTTGCCGAAAAATATATTAATGCCAAACAACTTGAATTACGGGTGGAAGCGCAAATCTCCATTATGTCGATGAAAACGCATGATCCGTTTGAATTTTTAAACCGGTTGAAAAGACCATTTTCCCCGTGGGCGCGAATCCATCTTTTCCAGGAGATCAGTTTTTGGGAAGAAAAGCCTGATGCTTCACAATGGCTCACTTCTGAAAACCCCGGTGTTTTAGTGTTCGCACTAAGGGTCATGACCCTCTGGGGGCAAAAAGGAGACAACAACTTAGTACATCCACTCAGCGATCACCCCAATCCTTTGGTGCGCTCAGAACTTATTTCATATGCCGCACACATTAAGGACAAAGACCTCTGGAACAAAGGAGCCATGAAATACCACTCCGAAACCAATGCTGTACGCCAAACAATCGCCAAAACATCCGGAATGTTACCCAATATTTCCGGGGAATTACTGATTAATTGGTTCAACAAAGAACAAGTTGCCATCATAAAAATCGAACTTGCACGGGCACTGCTGATTCACGGCCAAAACGACGGCCTTAGTCAGGCGGAACTGGCTGCCCTCGGCTCCGTCGCCTGAAAACCATCCATATGTTTTATCAAATTACTACATATCTCCATCTTCTGGTGCTTTTATATGCTGCGGCAGCCGGACTTTCGTATCTTATTTTAGCGATCATAGCAGCCCTGGAACTTAATCATTACCAGAAAAAAATCCGGACCGGTATGCCGGCAGCCGGACTTTCTTCCCCATTCGCACCGGCATTAACGGTTATTGCTCCGGCCTTCAACGAGAGTCTGAACATCATAGACAACATAAAAGGCCTCCTGGCCCTCAAGTACAGCAAACTCAGCATCATTGTTGTCAATGACGGAAGCAAAGATGACACCCTGTCAAAAGTGATCAGCGAGTTTAAAATGGAGAAAATTTTTTATCCATTCGACTATGAAATAGGCTGCCAACCCATTCGCGGGATTTACAAATCCGCTAATCCGGCCCTCGACAAACTCATCGTTGTGGACAAAGAAAACGGGGGAAAGGCAGATGCACTTAATGCAGGCATCAATATCTGCCGCAGCGAATTGTTCATGTCCATGGATGTGGACTCACTCATCGACCGCGATTCTATTATCAAGCTTGTTCGTCCTTTCCTGCAGGAAACCCATAAAAAGGTCATAGCCGTGGGAGCGGTCGTAAGAGTAGCCAATTCATGTGACATATCGGGCGGAAACATCTCCCATGTAAAAGTGCCCCGGAACATCTGGGCCAGGTTTCAGGCACTGGAATACATCCGCGCATTCCTTATCGGCAGGATGGCATGGAAACGTCTTGACGGCCTGTTACTTATATCTGGGGCAATCGGCATGTTCGATATAGAAACAGTCAAGGCATGCGGAGGTTATTTGAAAAAGACGGTAGGAGAAGACATGGAACTTCTCGTAAGAATGCGTCGATATATGAACGAAAAGAAACTTCCCTACAGTGTAGACTTTGTTCCTGACCCCCTTTGCTGGACAGAAGTTCCTGAATCCCTGAAAACTTTGGGGCGCCAACGGAACAGATGGATGCGCGGCACCATGGACACCCTCCGCTTTCATAAGCGGATGCTTCTCAATCCAAGATATAAAAGCGTGGGCATGCTCGGATATCCTTATTGGATGATATTCGAATGGCTGGCCCCACTGCTGGAATTCGCCGGTTTTATTTACTTTCTGGTCCTGGCTGTGACAGGGGATATCAACTGGAACTATGTCATCATCCTCCTTACTTTTGTATATATGTTCGCGGTAGGCATGTCAACATGGGCCATTTTTCTCGAAGCTTTTACTTTTCACAAGTATGACAAACCTTCTCATATTGCCTCCTTTCTTGTCACTGCCCTTATGGAGCCAATCATCTACCATCCTCTGACAGTATGGTGGGGATTACGCGGAAACATTGACTATTTCAGAGGCATCTCCACCTGGGGCACCCAGGAACGAAAAGGGTTTACCCGGAAAAAAAAGAAACCAAAGGCTGCTGTCTGACGACAAAACACATCGAAAAATGGCCCTGGCGACAGGAATAAACCCTTTTGGCGCTTCTTAAAAAGAGAAATTAATTCCTATATTTGTTAGCAATTGTCCGTTAAGCTTTTGCAAGCATCTGTTATTCATTCGTTTAAATTTTTGTAATTACTTGATAACAATAGATCGTTAGATTTTTAGATATTAGATTTAAGATGAATCTTATAATCAATAGTCCGTTAAACTTTTGCAAGAACCTTTGATTCAATTGTTTATATATCAATGGCTCTTCTTGTCAAAATGCAGATTTTCAGTATTATATGATTCATCTTAAATCTAAAATCTAAAAATCTAACGATCTATTGATAATGTGATATACTGTTATTTATCACAGAAAACCTCAAAGTTTCAAACAACTGAATTACAAGGCCTTGAAAAAGTTCAACGGATTATTGTGATAAAAAATCAATTAAAAATTTGAGAACGAATGGAACCGCTTCGCTCTCGCATGAAGGAGCTTTTCCCCTTAAGCAAAAAATCAAGACACCGAAAAAAATTAACAGCCCACTACAAAAAATCCCTGTTGTAAAAATGCTTACATCCACGAAATATCCATTTACCAAATTTGCCATTGTCCTTGTCATCACCATAGCCATATGGCAGCACTTTGCTAAACCCGAGGCCAATTATTCTGAAGAAGTCGCCCGGGATTTTATTGAACAAGTCCCCAACCCCGATTCCATTCACTGGGAAACCGATCCCAACCATTTCAGCTGGCAGGCCGGTTATATCATGTTTGCTATGGAAAAGATGTGGCACAACACGGGCGATTCGGTCTACTTCAATTATATTAAACGCTATGTGGATCAACAGGTAGATGAGAAAGGCCATGTTCCCGATTTTGAGAATGACGCCCTCGATAACTTTCTTCCGGGATACGCCATCCTGTTCATGTACGAAGAAACGGGACTCGAAAAATACAAAACCGCGGCCACCCATATTCGAAACGGTTTCGATGACTACCCCCGGGCCCCCAACGGGTTATTCATTCACGCCATCAGCGACTGGTCCAAAGAGCAGGTATGGGTAGACGGAGTCTTCATGGGACAAATCTTCCTGGCCAGATATGGGCAGGTAATAGGTGACCGTGATTACGCCTTCGACGAAGTGGTCAAACAAATGACGCTGATCACCAATAAATGCCAGAAATCCAATGGCCTGTTGTTGCATGGATGGGATCCGACCAAAGAAGCCGGCTGGGCCGACCCCGAAACAGGTCTTTCACCGGAGGTATGGAGTGAAGGGCTTGGTTGGTTTGCCGTCCTCATAGCCGATGTGTTTGAATACCTCCCTCAGGACCAGCCGGGAAGAGACCGCCTGATGGAAACCCTGAAGAAATTGTGTTACGGACTGAAAGAAACACAAGATCCGGAAACAGGCATGTGGTGCCAGGTAGTCGACAAATGCGATCAACCGGGCAACTGGAACGAAACATCGGGTACGGGTATGTTCCTTTACCTTCTGAAAAGCTCCATGGAAAACGGCTACATCCCGGAAGAAGAGTTTGCTCCCGTGGTGGAAAATGCCTACAACGGAATTATTGAGAAGGCTGAGATCAATGAAGATGGACACATCGACCTGATCGATTGCAGCAGCATTGGAGTTCAGGAGAATTTTGAGGCTTACATCTCACAGGAAAAGGAAGTGAGCCCCTTTGCCGCATTCGGATCATTTATCATAGGAACCTCGGCCATGGAATTCTGAGATTAGCAGAAACAAGTCGCGCTCAAAAACAGCTTTTCAAGATATGTTCCCGGCCGGGACCAAACAAAGTCTGCCAATCCGCAAAAAACCAGCTGCTTTTTCATTCCGTAGCGTATTCCCTGGGCGGAGCTCCAAATCTGGCTTTGAAAACTTGACAGACAGGAAAAGCCTAACATGTACATAAAACGGCAGACAGGCCTGCCTGGCGGGTTATGAAAAGGAAACATTCTGAAGTTTAGATGTAAAACATTAATCCAAATGGATGTTTATATATAAAACGGCAGACAGGCCTGCCTGCCGGCCTAATAAAACAAAGATCCTGATTTCTGAAGAAAATTCTTTGGAACACATAGATTCTTTTTCAGAAAACGTCAGGCAGGTTCCATCCGACCTTAATAAATAAATTTTATACGAATGAAATATATCTGGAGTAAAATATCTTTAAATGTTTTTCCGGGCACGGCTTTAGCCTGATTAATTGACTTCGTCGAACTTGGTTTCATAAATTTTCATCATGATTCGTGTCTTTTTTTTTATCTTGCTCTATAATAGAAATAAAAAAAAAGTTAAGCATGAAACGATCCATTTTCATTTTTATCTCCTTCATCCTCTCAATTCCGGCACTGGCTCAGCAGATCAATATCAGCGAAAATGAAGAAGGCCTTCAGGTCACCGAAAACGGTAAAAAGGTATTTTTCTATCAAAAAGCGTCTCAAGACCACGAAGGGGAATACGAACGGTGTCATTACATCCACCCTCTCCGGGGATTGGAAGATGGCATAATCACTGAAGATTTTCCGGATGACCACCTTCATCACAGGGGAATTTTCTGGGCCTGGCATCAGGTATGGATCAATGATCAACGCATTGGCGATCCCTGGGAGATAAAGGATTTTGATCAAGAGGTGGTTGATCTGGATGTCATGAACGCTGATGACGGGAAAGGCCGGATAGAAACCCGCGTTCACTGGAAATCGCCGTTATGGGAAGACGGGAAAGAGCCGTATTTAAAGGAATCCACAACCATCACCGTGCATCCCGAATCGGGCAATCATCGCAGAATCGATTTCACCATCCGGTTAAGGGCAACTGTGGATAACCTTACCATAGGCGGTTCCGAAAACGAAAAGGGTTACGGCGGTTTTTCCGTACGCATGGTGTTGCCCGATGACGTCAGGTTCTCGGGCCCTGAGGGAAAAGTTAAGCCTCAAAACACGCCGGTGCCATCTCCCGGTTACATCAATATTGCCGGAAGCCTGGAAAATGAAAGCACGAATTCCGGCATTCTCATCATTGATTCCCCAGAAAATCCAGACTACCCGCAGGATTGGATATTGAGAAAAAAACACAGCATGCAAAACGCCGTCTTTCCGGGGCAAGATCCTTATCCTGTATCCAAATCGGACCCCCTGAAACTGAAATATTCACTGATCATTTACTCAGGGAACCCGGCAGAAAAAACCATCAAACAATGGATCGGGAACACAAGTCAATGACTAATCAGCCCGACTAATTCATGAATATGAACAAAAACAATTCTAAACGGTTAAAAACCTGTAAACCGATTGTTTTACCAGAATTTACCGATATGAAGACATTGATCAAAAGTGAAAAAGACCTGGCCGCACTTGTGTTGCGCGTCGGTTTTGGGTTTTTCATTGTATTTGGGCACGGCCTGGGGAAACTCCAGATGCTTCTCAGCGGAAACATTCAATTCCCCGCGCTTTTCGGAATAAGCCCTGTCATTAACCTGACCCTGGCGACCCTTGCCGAGTTCGTAGCCGGCTTGATGGTATTGATCGGTCTCAGAACCCGGTTGGCATCCATCCCGCTGATGATTACAATGCTTGTCGCTGTTCTGATGGTACACACCACTGATCCTCTCTTTTCAGCAGCAGCACAGAACGGGTCGAAAGAGTTCGCACTCCTTTTCTTCCTGGGATTTGCAGGAACATTTTTGCTGGGATCGGGACGCTACTCAATCGATGCCATTGCAGGACGTCGTTAAAGTCCAGGCAAAATCATCCGACATCGGTCAAAATTGTTAATTTTATCTATGTCAACGAATATCAGGGATAAAGGCAAACCAACCGACGCCTCACAAAAAAAAATTCCCCTTTTCTTCAAAATTTTTTCACTTCATGTTTGGGGTTGTTAATTTTTGTCTATATTTGTCGATCGAAAGTTTTGCCTTTCCCTTGAATCAGAAAAATCCATTAAGAAGGTTCGGTTTATCATCGGGCCTTTTTTTTGTCTGAGCATATTCATCTTTGAATGGCGCGTTACCAGCACCACTTCTTAAAAAATTCTCACAAGCAGGTTTACCGCTAAATTTTTCACAAGATGTTTTGTTAAAAGTCCGTTAAGCTTTTGCAATATTCTGTAATTCCGTTTTTTAAAATTATGGCCTTTTCTTTGTTAAATCACATTATATCAGTATTATACGAATTTTCTTACATCTTACATCTAATAATCTAACGATCTGTTGTTCGGATTTTTGATAAAATGTCTATTTTTGCACTGTTAAACAATCGGGTTGTTAGCTCAGTTGGTTTAGAGCATTACCTTGACAGGGTAGGGGTCACTGGTTCGAATCCAGTACAACCCACCGATACCGGCCGGCAGGGATTTCCCCACGGCCGGTTTTTTTTATGCCGGTGTGTCATTGCCTGATTTTTTTTAACTTTGAACCTTTCAAGGGCTCAATCATGACATTCAACGAAGAAAACTGGGACCAACTGGTTCTCAAAATAAGCAAAAGGTTTAAAGTAACGGCAGATTTCGATTTTATGCTTTTTATCATCGGTGTACAGGAACTCGGGGAAGGGATGCGTCCTTATTCACGGGAAGAAAAAATGGACCTGATCAATCTGGGCAAATGTACACTTCTAAAACAATCGGGATATCTGGAAGTGGAGGGAAAAGATGAAGAAGGATGGCCAAAATTCAAAGAAAACGAATCATTAAAATCCCTCACTCCGTCGTTTCTGAACTATACTCTGAAACGCGCCGCGTTTGATTATCTGACAGAAAAATTACACCAATAACTCATTGCTATGACCAGAAAAACCAACTTTTCAGCCGGGAAATTTATGTTTTTTCCCCTTCTTTTCACCATTGTATCCCTGTTCTCTTCATGTGAAGAGAAAGAGAAGAAAGTACTTATCGAAACCCCATACGGGGAAATGAAAGTAAAACTATACGAAGAAACACCTGAACACCGCGAAAATTTTCTGAAACTGGTTGAAGAAGGTTTCTATGACGACCTCCTGTTCCACAGGGTCATTGAAGATTTCATGATCCAGGCCGGCGATCCGGACTCCCGAAACGCAGATGAGGATCAGCAACTTGGCTCAGGTGGTCCGGGCTATAAACTCCCGGCGGAGATCAATTACCCCGAATACTTTCACAAAAAAGGAGCCCTTTCGGCAGCCCGGCAAGGCGATCAGTCCAATCCTGAAAAAGAATCATCTGGGTCACAATTTTACATCGTACAGGGCAAAAAATACTCCACGGAGGAGCTCGATAAAATGGAGGAACAACTTTCTCAACGCAATATTCAAAGCCGGATGTTTGAACTTCTGGAACCCCACAGGGATTCGCTCATGGCCATGCAAAACCGGGGAAACCGGGAAGGTTTTAAATCACTGGTGGATGACGCGGAGCAGGAAGCCATCGACGAAATGGGCGATTCAGCCGAATTTACATTCCCCGAAAATATCCGTGAAACTTATACCACCATCGGGGGAACCCCCATGCTTGACGATGCATACACCGTATTCGGCGAGGTGGAGGAAGGACTGGACGTAATAGACTCCATTGCCAGCGTATCCACCAATAATGCTGACCGGCCCCTTGAAGACATAAAAATAACCATGGAGATCATTGAAGAATAAAACCAATTTTTCACCGGCACATGAAGAGAGATTATCTGCCTCCCCCATAACCGAAAAACTTTTTTAGCTGGCATTCAAATTTCAACCAATTTATTGCAGACCCTAGAAAAACCAGATCCCATGAAGAAACACGCAATACCAACCATCGCTGCTCTGGTCTCTATTTTTGCATTTTCAGGCTGTGCAGAAAGAAGCGGCCAGGAGGATGACAATGACGGTCGCACTTATCAGGACAACATCAAAACGATGGTGGAAATTAAAACCTATGATAATAACAACTTCGAAGAGGAGAAAGGTTATGGTTTTTATGTGGCCCCGGATGTGGTGGTAACCAATCTCGACTGGCTCAAAGGAGGATATAGAGCCCGTATCACAACCATCAGTTCCGACAAAACCAGGAAAGTCGAAGGATACACCGCATACGATCTCGACCGTGATCTGGTAGCCCTCAAAGTCAGCGGCAATCAAGAAGAGTATCTTAAAGTCGACAGTGCCATTAATCACCCTGACTCACTCTACACATTAAGAGCAAGTTCAGGAAAACTCTACACGCAAAAAGGTAAAGCAGGAGCGTTTCAGGATATGGACTCACTCTCTTACTGGAGTGCCCCTTCGAATATGGATCCCGGAAAACCGGCATTCAATTTCGATCATAACTTCATGGGGATTGTTCAGAAGCTTCAAACAGATGATTCCCGGGAAAAAGCCGTTCTACCGGCAAAATGGATCAACGATCTCCTGGCCCAGCAAAGCGACGATCCCTCTTCGATTTATGGACTCCGTCTCAAAAGCAACAAAGTTTATATCTCCCATGAAAAAGTAGAAGGCATTCGCATCGAAACCACCATGGGAGACATCATGATCAAACTGTATGATGAGACACCCAAATTCCGCGACAATTTCATCAAACTTACCAGCGATGATTTTTATGACAGTCTTCTGATCCATCGCGTGGTTGACGATTTTCTCATACAAACGGGAGCAGCAGACTCCAAAAACGCGGAAGAAGGAGAAGAATTGGGGTTCGAAGGTCCGGGGTACAAACTCCCGACCAATATTCAGCCCTCCCTCTATCATAAAAGAGGAGCTGTATCTGTCCCGAAACTTCCCGAAGAGAACAACCCACGCAATAAGTCTGACGGTTCGCAATTTTTCATTGTTTCGGGGCACCAATTCACCAACGAACAACTGGACAAAATTGAAGAGGAAGAAGGCACTGAATTCAGTGAGGAACAACGCCAAACTTACACAACTGAAGGAGGGGCACCCGAACTCGACGGAGAATACTCCGTGATCGGAGAAGTGATTTCCGGCATGGATGTGGTGGACCGCATCGCTTCCGTAGAAACCGACCGGAATGAACGACCTTTAAATGATATCATGATCAAGGATATTGAGATCATTGAAAAGTAATTAGTGTTTGTCTACAAAGTACCACTTGCTGCTTCGAAAGCTTTGCTCTGCTGAAGCTAAGTGAAAGCGATGCCTCGAACTTGAACTTTATAGAACAGACACTAATTAGTGCACGTCTATAAACTAAGCTAAGTTTGAAAATGGTCATGTGTTTGTTTAGAAAGTGCCAGTTGCGAGGCTTGCGAAGCCTGAAAATACGGAGTTTACTTTTCGTAAATGAGTAGTTTTCAGGCAAGCGTAACGAAGCAAATGGTACTTTATAGACAAACACTAATTAGATTACATAAGATCTCTAAATTATGAAACCCGGATGATCAGCTTTTTTAAAGAGCTCTTCATGCGGGTTTTTTATAGTCGTTCCTGTACTTTTTCAAATTTTTGTAAGCCATTTTTATAAAAACAACCATCCCGAGGGGGAAATTTCTCCTCAAATTAAAAGCGAGGAGTCTTCATTTTTTTGAAAAATTTATGAAATGGATTTTAACCCAATAAATTCAATGACTTATGCAAGCCTCTCATACAGGCGATGAAAATTCGAACATTAAATGAATTAATCCCAAAAAGCATTGCCCCCAATAAGCAATTATCGTATCTTGCGCAATGTAGTAGTTGGTACATTTATTAACCAATTTTGACCACACTACAATAACCCGGCTGATGGAATTCACAAAGAAAAGGGAGGAGATACCATGAGGGAATTTTACGATGAAAAAGACAAGCCGGTAAAATTTTACAAAATATTATGCTTCTTCCTTCTGATGCTGTTAACCATTTCTTCTACGGGCTATTCAGCTCATCTTTCTTTTAGTACCTATTACCGGAAAGAAACATTCAACACCTGCATGAACTTTTTTTCGCAGGAGAATCTGCAGGCAATAGTCCCAAAAGATCTTTCTTTAGCTGAAAAAAGGAGTCCTGCTTCTCAAACAAGAGTTATAGCTTCTAACCCATACGTTTTGTGCACCGGTATTTTTTTAGTTTCCTTATTTTTTCTTGTATTCTTGTTTCTGAGGACAAAACGTTTTGAAAGGAGAATTTTGATTTTAAAAAAACAAAATGAAGAACTTTCTATTTTGGCCTCAAGCACCCACAATAACAATACGATGAACCACAGTTGTTTGCTTAAAGCAGATATTTCCTCTTTCCGACTTAAGGATTCCATTTTTGTAAAAACCCATGAAAGGATGGTGAAAATCCCCTTAAAAGACATTCTTTACATTCAGGCCGACAGGAATTATTGTAGCGTTCACACAACAGAAAAAGAGTTCCTTGTGGTAATGCCACTTAAAGAATTTTATCAGAAACTTTCTTCAGGGCATTTTCTGAGAATTCACAGATCTTTTGTGGTCAATCTCTCCCATATTCAGGAAATTGGCACCGGGCACGTTGTTATTGAAAGAAAATCCCTCCCGCTTAGCAAATCTTCAAAAGAGGAACTTCTCAAACATTTACAAACCCTCTGATAAAATGAGTTTGCGCCAAAAACCACCGGGAAAACAAAACCATTCATTCGGACACATTTCGGATGCCTTTGTCCTAAATAGGTTTTTATTTGACTTCTCGTGACATAAATTGCCTGAAACTAAAATTCATTAAAACAGGTGTCATGAAAAAACTAATGTTATTATCGGCCATTCTGGCCGTGTCTCTATTCAGTGTAGAGAGCCAAAAAAAGGACATTCAAAATGTCGTATTTATTGGATCTGAAGCTCCGGCTTTTGAGGGTATGTCTACCAATGGTAAAATCGTTTTTCCTGCAGATTTTGGGAACAACTGGAAAATTCTGTTTGCTCATCCCAAAGACCACACCCCCGTTTGTTCTTCAGAAATTCTGGAATTGGCACACCAGGAGGAAGAATTTACTAAACTGGGTGCCAGCCTTATTGTCGTTTCGACTGATTTGCTGGATTCTCACTACAACTGGAAAAAGGTATTAGAAGAGGTCAGTTTTAATGGAAAGTACCCGGTAAAAATCAACTTTCCCATTGTTGAAGACAATTCCATGAAAATCATTAAAAGCTATGGGATGCTGGATAATGTCCCTAATCGTGGTCAAAGCGTTCGGGGAGTATTCTTCGTTGATCCGGAAAACCGGATACGAGCTTATTATTTTTACCCCAATGAAGTGGGCCGTAATGTGGAGGAAATGAAAAGAACCCTGGTCGCACTTCAGACCAACTATCATGACCCCCGGGTGGTCCTTCCGGTAAACTGGCAACCCGGCGATGATGTCATGCTTAAGTACCTGGACAGTGAGCAACTGGCAGAAGTAGATCGCCCGGGATCAAAATATTACCGCCTTTCCTGGTTTATGAACTATATGAAAACGAAATAACCGCCATGAAGTGAAATCAATGGTAACCGGCTGGCTGAAATAAGGGCAGCCGGTTTTAGTTATTTTTATATCGTGCACTTCCCAGTTTCAGACTTTACAAAACTTCAAACTTAATGCCTGGAGCATTCAGATTTTCTAAAAAATAAATTTTATAATTTCGATTAATCTTCATTTTCAACTACAAAAAACTTCTGCTCTTCCAAACTTAAAGCCACCAAATGTCCCATTCCCGGAAGCGATTGATATACACAACCCCCGTCGATGTTTATCGCACCATCCAGGGGTTGCGATAATATTTGTTCCTTTGGTATGGGAGTATGTCCGTGGATTAAAAGCCGGCCGCTCAGAAAATCCCTGTCTACCTGAAACCCTCTTATCCAAAACATGGATTCCAGGTCTTTAAAGGGGTCTTCAGCGTCAAAGTTGAGGCCGGCGTGGACAGCAATAAAGTCATCGCCTTCAATATAAAACAGGGTATCGGAAAAAAAATCAAGATATTTCTGTTCCATCTTGTTAACAGATGAAACACCGAAACTTTGGAGGGTCTGCTCTCCCCCGTTCATCATCCACAATAAAAGAGCATCTCCTCCCTGACGCGCATCCAACAACATCTGTTCATGATTTCCCCGCAATGTATGAACCTGATATCTTTGGTTCTTCAGCTCAAGAATAAAATCCACCACTTCTTTATTGCCGGGACCACGATCGATGTAATCACCGATGCAATACAGCACATCCGTCTTGCTGAGTCCGATCTCCTCCTGCACCATTTTACGGAACGTCCGGCTGCAGCCATGAACATCACCTACAAAAAATGTCCGTTGCATAACAATTGCTCCTCTTATAAGTCCCTCCATTTTATATAAATAATCCGTCAAACTTTTGCAAGCATTTGTTATTCAATTGCCTAAAACTAAATTTTTGTCTTTGTTAAAACACGGATTATCAACAATATATGAGTCATCTTAAATCTAAAAATCTAACCATCTATTGGTACAGCCCTCAACATTAAATTTAAAAAACTCTAAGGAGACACAAGGTTAAGCACCTCAAAAATTTATTACTTTTGTCATTCCAATAGACCGTTAGATTTTTAGATGTCAGGTTTTAGACCGATTGCATCACAAAAAAACAAACGAACTATTGTCAATCAATTCGTTCCAAAAACAAAAATCATGCTTGACAAGATCAACCAACTTCTGGAAGAGGTAAAAGGCCTTTCGGCTTCATCGGCTGAGGAGGCAGAACAACTTCGCATCAAATATCTCAGCAAAAAAGGCATCATCCCCCAGCTTTTCAATGAATTCAAGAATGTCCCCAACGACCAGAAAAAAGCGGTGGGCCAGGCCATCAACGAACTGAAGAATACCGCCCAGGAGACCATCAACAACCTGAAGGAACAATTTGAACAATCTCATATCACATCGGGTGCCACCGATCTTACCCTGCCGGGAAGCTCAATGCCCATTGGCAGTCGTCATCCGCTTTCCATCATACGCAACCAGATTGTGGACATTTTTGCACGACTGGGATTTACAGTCGCCGAAGGACCCGAAATTGAAGACGACTGGCACGTTTTTGAAGCGTTGAACTTCCCGCCTGAGCATCCCGCCCGCGACATGCAGGACACATTCTTCATCACGCAGGATCCGGATATTTTGCTTCGCACACATACCTCATCGGTTCAGATAAGGGTGATGGAACAACAGCAACCCCCCATCAGGGCTATTTTCCCGGGACGGGTATTCCGCAACGAAGCCATTTCGGCCCGGGCTCACTGCATTTTCCACCAGGTGGAGGGATTGTATATCGACGAAAATGTTTCGTTTGCCGACCTGCGTCAGACTCTCCTCTATTTTGCCAAGGAGATGTTCGGCCATAATACTCAGATCCGGCTTCGTCCATCATACTTCCCATTCACCGAGCCATCGGCCGAAATGGATATTTCGTGCACGCTCTGTGGTGGAGAGGGCTGCAGCATTTGCAAATACACCGGCTGGGTGGAAATTCTGGGTTGCGGAATGGTGGATCCGGCTGTCCTCGGGAATTGCAATATTGATTCGGAAAGATATACCGGCTTCGCTTTCGGCATGGGCATCGAACGCATTGCGATGCTCAAATACCAGATCAACGACATCAGACTGTTTTTTGAGAATGATGTGCGTTTTCTGGAACAATTCAAAGCTGAGAATTAAAAGTGACGGGCAGTAATAACAACCTTAAAGGATGATATGGCTGAAGGCCCGCTGATATGTTTGGCCTCATCTACCACACTCTGCTTACCGAACCTGATTTTATTTAATATGGTACATTCCCCGGAACAATGAAAGCTTCCGGGTTTATCTCTTCCATCTAACACCGGTGCCTGCTGGACCACTGTTTCCCCGACAGGCAAATGATCCCGCTAAGGCAACGATCCGGGTTTCATTAAAGCAGAACTCCGTATTATTCTTCTTTAACCGGGGCAGGTTTTCACCATACCTTCTGAGCTCAATGTTTCCCGGGCCGGTAAATTTAAATTCATTCCAGATATTATTTCCCAATAATTTTTTATCTTGTGCAACCCTTACTTATGTAAAGTTTTTTAAGAACCGTCAAGGTTTCTTAAAAGGGAAAGGAGGTCCCCCGCAGGGAGACTGTCCTCTTAACGGACATTAGCAGCAGTGGTGCTTAGGATGCATCAACGCAAGGTTTGAAGCCGGACCTCAAAGGTATTAACGACATTTGATTTTTGAAAAAACAGACTGATCATCAGAGAGAGACAATCAGTATTAAGTAATAAAAACCAAAAATCATAGAATTATGTTAAATCCAGTATTTTGGCTTGTTCCTGCCGCTTCGTTAGCGGCGCTTTTCTTTGCCTGGTACTTCTTCAAACAGATGATGAGGAGTTCCGAAGGCAATGACACCATGAAAGAGATAGCCCGCCACGTCAGGGAAGGGGCCAACGCTTATCTGCGCAGCCAGTATCGGGTTGTGGCCAAGGTCTTCCTTGTGCTTGTCGTTCTGTTGGCCATTTTGGCTTATCTTAATATTCAGAACCCATTTGTACCCCTTGCTTTCCTAACGGGTGGTTTCTTCTCGGGACTTTGTGGTTTCCTGGGTATGAAAACCGCAACTTATGCTTCAGGGCGAACTGCCCAGGGCGCATCTCAATCCCTTAACCAGGGGCTTAAGATTGCATTCCGGAGTGGTGCCGTGATGGGGCTCGTGGTTGTCGGTTTTGGTTTGCTCGACATCGCCATGTGGTTCTGGTTTCTGAATGAGGTCATCTTCTCCCCTGAAAACATGCAAACCGGGCTTGAATTTGCAGGCCTGACATTTGTAGATGCGGGTATTACCGAAAAAGAGAAGCTGGTCGAGATTACCGTAACCATGCTTACTTTCGGAATGGGTGCCTCTACCCAGGCGCTGTTTGCCCGTGTAGGTGGTGGTATTTTCACCAAAGCCGCGGATGTGGGAGCCGACCTGGTTGGTAAGGTAGAAGCCGGTATTCCTGAGGATGATCCCCGTAATCCTGCTACCATTGCTGATAACGTAGGAGACAATGTTGGTGATGTGGCCGGTATGGGCGCTGACCTTTATGAATCGTATTGTGGCTCTATTCTTGCCACTGCGGCACTGGGGGCGGCACTTCCCGCTCTCACAGGCACTGAACAGATGCAGGTGGTTATGGCTCCGATGCTTGTGGCAGCTGTGGGCATTTTGCTTTCCATTGCCGGAATCTTCCTTGTTCGCACAAAAGAATCTGCCACGCAAAAGAATTTGCTTACATCCCTTCTTCTTGGAACGGGCGGAAGTACCGTTATGATTCTGGCCGTTATGGTCGTTCTCGTCCAGGTAGGCTGGATCACATGGGGCATTTTCGGCTCTGTTGTCGTCGGTTTGCTGGCCGGTGTGGTCATCGGACAGGGCACGGAATATTATACATCTGACGAATATTCTCCCACCAGGGGCATTGCCAGGCAGGGACAACAAGGCCCGGCCACAACGATCATTGAAGGAATTGCTGTGGGGATGAATTCTACATGGATCCCCGTCGTAATGATCGTCCTGGGGATTGTGGGATCCTTCGGATTTGCCGGCGGGTTTGAGAATTTCCCCATGGGTGTCTACGGAATAGGTTTTGCTGCCGTGGGTATGCTCTCTACCCTTGGAATTACGCTGGCTACGGACGCATTCGGTCCCATTGCCGATAATGCCGGAGGAAACGCCGAGATGTCAGAACTTCCGCCTGAAGTCCGCACACGTACCGATGCTTTGGATGCATTGGGGAACACAACTGCTGCCACCGGAAAGGGATTTGCCATTGGCTCTGCTGCATTGACTGCTATGGCCCTGCTTGCGGCCTACATTGAAGAAGTACGGCTGTGGCTTGGAAAACTTGGTGAAACTTCTGCTGAAGGATTCAGCCGGGTTGGTGACTATGTATTCTATTCCGGCGAAAAACCCACCGGTGAAGTGGCTGCCGAAGCCCATAAGGTTATTGATCTGACAGAAGCCGGCATTCGTGACTTTGCTGATGCTTATGACTTGTCTCTTTTCAATCCCATGTTGCTGGCCGGATTGTTTGCCGGAGCCATGATGGCCTTTGTCTTTAGCTCTATGACCATGAAGGCCGTTGGACGTGCTGCCGGAAATATGGTTGATGAGGTTCGCCGGCAATTCAAAGAAATGCCCGGCATTCTTACCCGGGAACAAAAACCCGATTACGCCCGTTGCGTAACGATTTCCACAAAAGGCGCTCAGCGCGAAATGGTGATGCCTTCTTTGCTGGCCATTGCTGTGCCCATCCTCATTGGCGTTGTATTTGGTGTTCCTGGTGTTGTTGGACTGCTTGCCGGAGGATTAACGACCGGTTTTACCCTGGCATGCATGTTGAACAATTCCGGAGGTGCCTGGGACAATGCCAAGAAGTATATTGAAAAAGGCAACTATGGCGGTAAAAACAGTGAAGCCCATAAAGCCGGTGTTGTTGGCGATACCGTAGGTGACCCGTTCAAAGACACATCAGGACCTTCGCTTAACATCCTGATCAAACTGATGACCATGGTCTCTGTCGTTATGGCCGGTCTCACCGTAGCTTTCTCATTATTTTAATCAATTTGAATAAGAAACAAGAAAAGGAGGTCGTCCTATTACGGATGGCCTCTTTTTTTACTACACAATGCAAAAAATGACCACTTCAGTCCCATCATTCAGTGATATTTTGGACACCTGGAAACGGATCAGTCCACTGGTAAAGCATACACCGGTAATTTCAAGTGAAGCACTTGACCAGATCTTCGATGCTGATATCTTTTTCAAATGTGAAAATGAACAGGAAGCCGGCGCTTTCAAGTTCAGAGGCGCTACCAACGCAGTTAGAAAATTAACCGATGAGCAAGCCCGAAAGGGCGTGGCCACCCATTCTTCAGGCAATCATGCAGCCGCTCTCGCCCTGGCTGCAAACCAAAGGGGAATCCCGGCTTATATCGTAATGCCCCGAAATGCACCCGATACCAAAACCCAACGTGTGAAAAAATACGGGGGAAAGATCACTTTCTGTGAACCAACCCTTGAGGCCAGGGAACAGCAGTTGAAAAAAGTGGTGGAACGTACCGGTGCCACGTTTATTCCTCCTTACGACCACTATGATGTGATCTGCGGACAGGGAACGGCCGGTTTGGAGTTAATCGAAGAAGCCGGACCTTTTGATGTCGTTATGGCACCTGTCGGCGGCGGGGGGCTCCTCAGCGGAACATCCATCGTGACCAAACACCTGTTGCCGAAAGCACTTGTCATCGCGGGTGAGCCCGCCAATGCCGATGATGCCCGCCGTTCGCTGAAAGCCCGAAAACTTATCCCTTCCGTAAACCCGGACACCATTGCCGACGGCCTTAAAACATCCCTCGGCCGGCTTAATTTCAGGATCATATCCGCATTGGTGGATGACATTTTCACGGCAGAGGAAAATTCTATCCGTCAAGCCATGCTTCTCCTCAGAGACAAGGCAGGGATCATGGCCGAACCATCTTCGGCTGTCCCCCTGGCAGCAATGATGGAAAACCGGGAACTTTTCCGAGGAAAAAAGATCGGCATGATCATTAGTGGGGGGAATATTTCCGATCAAACATTCGAAGATATTACACAATCATAAAATCAAAAGCTGAAGAAAGCGGGATTGCGAAGGTGGTCCTGAAAAATTAAAGCAACGGACTGAAAAGCCGGGCAAACGACTCCTTCACCTTTTCTATATAAGGCCGGTCCAGCCATTCGGGGAGTAATACAATTTCGCTGTCGGCCTGATCCTCAAGGAACGTCTCCTTCATCTCTTTGGCAGTATCCTTATCATAAATAAAGGCAGTGGCCTCAAAATTCTGTTCAAAACTGCGAAAGTCCATATTAGCCGATCCTACAATACCGATCTTATCGTCGGCAACAAGGGTCTTGCAATGCAGAAAACCCTTCTGATAGAAATAGAACTGAACACCAGCCTCGAGCATTTCACGGATGTAAGAACGGGAACATAACAACGCCACAAAGGCATCGCTCCGCTCAGGAATAATAACGCGGACATCCACCCCACTCAAAGCCGAAACTTTAAGCGCCAGTAAAACACTTTCGCTGGGCATAAAATAAGGTGTAGCAATATAAAGGTAATCCCTGGCGGAGGCGATGGCCTGAAAGATCCCCATCATAATACCCGGCCAGTCGGAATCGGGACCACTGGAAGCGATTTGCATCGTTTTATTGCTCAAAGGTTTTTTGCCCGGCGGAAAGTAAACCGGATCGGTCAACTCATGCTGGCTTACAAAATACCAATCGGTAAGAAAAACCGATTGCAACGAGTTGACGGCATCCCCTTCAATCATAATATGGGTATCACGCCAAATGCCGTAATTTGCGGCATCACCATCACGGTAACGGTCGGCAATGTTATATCCTCCAATAAACCCAACATGACCGTCAATTATGGCAATTTTCCGGTGATTCCGGTAATTCACTTTGCTGGTGAGCAGGGGAAAACGCACTTTCAGAAAAGAATAGGCCTCTATACCGGCCCTTTCCATTTCATCATAAAACGACTGCTTAAGTTCCCAGCTTCCCACATCATCAACAATTAGTCTCACTTCCAGGCCCTCGGAAGCCTTTTTTTTGAGAAGTTCCTTGATCAGATTTCCGATGTTGTCTTCGGCAAAAATATAATACTCCAGATGGATAAAGCGTTTGGCCTTTTTCAACTCGCGAATAAAGGCCTCAAACTTGTCGCATCCCTTGTTGAAGAAAGTCACTTCATTGCCTGTGGTCAGGATGGCACTGCTGCTGTTCAACAATAACCGGACGGTTCCGGTTGGTCCTATAACCATTTTATCCCCGTCAAGTTCACCACCGGTAAGTTGCTGGATTTGCGAATGGGCCAGATAATTGAGCCGGTGGTGGTTTTTCAAGCCTTTACTGGCAATGATCTTCTCCTTACGAAAATTCTGACCAAAGAAAATGTACAAGATGAACCCAAATCCGGGCAACAACAGCAGAACGAGAACCCAGGAAATGGTTTTCAGAGGACTCCGGTTTTCCAGCACGATAAGAATCACCACCACAAGAATACTGATGGCATATCCGGCCAGAATGAAAGGCAAAATATTACTGGTTAAAATATCTAAAAAAAACATCTTGTAAAAAAGGCTCTGTTTTGCCTAAGTTAATGAATTGTTCCGATATATAAACAACCTGCTGTTGCCAAATTGCTCCCATGCGCGGGGTTTTTGGGGAATAACGGGAGCCGCCACTCCGGATACAAACCACTTTTCCCCGATAAACACTCTCGCCTCATCCCAGAGACCGGTTTCGGTAAAAGCCCTGAGCAGGATGCCCCCGCCTTCAACCATGACCGATTGGATATTGCGGCGATACAGCTCATTGAAAACCGCCATCAGAGGATTTTCTTCAAATTCCAGATGAACGGTCTCTACATTTGGCACATCTCCGGTCCCTTTTTCGGCAAACACAAGAGTAGGCGTTTTACCGTTAAAAAGAGTCAGTGTATGCGGAAGCTTTCCAAAACGGTCGAAAACCAACCGCAGGGGATTCCTCCCCGACCAGTCGCGGACGGTCAGGGAAGGATTGTCTTTCAGGGCCGTCACCGTCCCCACAAGGATGGATGGCTCAACACTGCGCCATTTATGGACCATCCGCCGGGCCCACTCATCTGTGATCCAGGTAGGTCTGCTCTCATCAATGGTGGTGCGGTCAATATCCAGATAACCATCCCGTGTCTGAGCCCATTTCAGGATTACAAAGGGTCGCTTTTGTTCATGAAAGGTGAAAAAACGCCGGTTTAACTCACGGCTTTCTTCCTCCAGCACACCAACTTCAACCTCTACACCGGCCGAACGAAGCATTTCAATCCCGCGGCCGGCAACTTCAGAAAACGAATCGCGGCAACCAATCACCACCCGGGGAATTCGCTTCTGCCTGATCAGAAGGGAACACGGGGGCGTTTTCCCATAGTGAGCGCAGGGCTCCAGATTCACATAAAGGGTGGAATGTGCCAGCAAGGCCTCATCCCCGACAGAACGAATGGCGTTGACTTCAGCATGGGGCTCTCCAGCTTTCTGATGGTAACCCTCACCGATGATGCGGCCCTCATGCACGATAACACATCCCACCATGGGATTGGGAAATGTATTCCCCTCAGCCCGCCGGGCAAGGTCAATGCATCGTTTCATGTATATCTGGTCTTGGCTTTGTGCTTCCATCTGCCTATTTTTACATTTTCTAAAGATATCGTCAATGTTGCCCACAATAAAAGAAATGGTGGGGCAATTCCGGCAAGTCCTTTCCGGAATTTACTCACCACATGAAGCGTATCAGTTCGCCTGGCTTATTATGGACCACTTCCGGGGCTGGACTAAAACCCAGATGATGCTTCACGAGGATACAAAATTAACCCTTTCGGAACATTTATTCGTGGAAAAGGCTCTGGAAAGGCTAAAAAACCATGAACCCATTCAATATATTACCGGACAAACCGAATTCTACGGACTCCCGTTCAAGGTAGACCCTTCCGTGCTCATCCCCAGGCCCGAGACCGAGGAAATGGTGGAATGGATATGGCAATATGCACGGCTTCATAAAGCCCCGCACTTACTGGATATCGGCACCGGCAGCGGGTGCATTGCCATTGCCCTGTCCAAACATCTCCCGGAAGCATCGGTGGAAGGTTGGGATGTTTCCCCCCATGCCCTCGAAGTGGCCCGTGAAAACGCCCGCCTCAATCAGGTCAACCCTGAACTGACGCTGATGGACATAAGGAATGCCCAACCTGCCACGGACCGAAAATACGATTTTATTATCAGCAATCCCCCATACGTTAGAGATTCAGAAAAACAACTGATCGCCCCTAATGTTCTTGGATATGAACCTCATGTGGCACTTTTTGTAGACGACCGGGACCCTTTGCTTTTTTTCAGATATATCACCCAATACGCGCAAAAAGCCCTGAAAGATAACGGCATGTTGTTTTTTGAGATCAACCGGGACTTTGGAGTGGCTACCAAAGAACTCCTTTCCACGTCCGGATTTTCGGAGATCGAATTACGGAAAGACCTTTCAGGAAATCACCGCATGATCAAAGCTGTAAAACCGGTCTGGAGAAGCCAGGAAAGCATGGGCTGACACAATCATTTCGGGCATAAAAACAGAAAATTGTTGTTGCAATTCATCATAATGTCTCTCAATCCGATGCATGGCCTGAGGGGTCTGCTCTGGCAGGGAAGAGTTGGCCGACATAATGGTCAGAGTTTTCTCAATGCCCTCGAAATGCTGATAGTTTTCAAGTCTCCTGCTTTTGATCAGAAAGGGGAGAAATTGTTTGACCCGTCCCGGCAGACTGAAATAATTCCGCATTAGGACCCTGTGCGAATGCTTCACAAAAGCGTGTAAATCGGTTTCGGAATATTGCCGCCAGTTGACGGCCAGCAAATGATCATAGACGATGTCTCCCACAACGCCTCCATATCGTTTATAAACATCCCGGAAAATGGCGGAACTCTCACGAAATACAGGATGGCAGTCGGTAAACGTATCGATATGCCGGTGAAGCAGGATCCCCGTTTGCACCCCACCAGAGTAACGGGTAAACTGCCGGCCTTTCACGTGGTCGCCTATAAAATTGCCAACAAGAACCGCCGGGTCATCCCCGGAAAGATACAAATGCGCCAGATAGTTCATAACTCAATCTCTTCTGTGACAAGAACCGCCCTGAAAAAGTTTTGTTCGAAAGGAATTGTCCCCGGCCCGGTTGAAGTACCTGCAATAAAACTAAATGGACAATATCCTGTTGATCTCCAGCAATTGAGGATTGAGCGGTTTTTTGTTCTTCAGGGCCTGATCGAAAGGAGTATGGACGATCTGGTTATTGGCGAGCCCCACCATGATGTTGCTTTTTCCGGCTATAAGAGCTTCCACAGCTCCCACACCCATGCGGCTGGCACTGACACGATCAAACGCCGAGGGAGAACCGCCTCTTTGAATATGCCCCAGGATGGTCACCCGCACATCATACTCGGGATGCTCATTCCCCACACGCTCAGCAATCTTAATGGCGCCGCCGCCGATCTTATCCCCTTCGGCCACCAGTACAATGCTGCTGGTCTTGTTCTTTTTGTAGCCGTTTTGCAGAAACTCCCTCAGTTGGTCATAATCGGTCTCAATCTCGGGCACCAAAATGGCCTCCGCACCGGAGGCAATCCCGCTTCGCAGGGCCAGAAAACCCGCATCCCGCCCCATCACTTCAATAAAGAAAAGACGGTTGTGTGCAGTAGCTGTGTCGCGTATTTTATCAACGGCCTCAACAACCGTATTCAGAGCAGTATCGTATCCAATGGTATAATCGGTCCCGAAAAGATCATTGTCAATGGTTCCGGGAACTCCTGCCACCGGCAGACCAAATTCTTCGCCGAAGATACGGGCGCCGGTAAAAGTGCCGTCGCCTCCTATCACCACCAGGGCGTCAATTCCTTGTCTCTGCAAATTCGTAAAGGCTTTCTTCCGGCCTTCTTCGGTTCTGAAATCTTTGCTCCGGGCAGATTTAAGGATGGTCCCGCCCGAATGGATAATATTGCTGACCGACCGGGATTGCATCTCTTCGATGTCATCCTCCACCATACCCTGATAACCGCGTTTGATGCCAAACACGCGCAAACCATTGTAAACGGCTCCTCTGACCACTGCCCGTATGGCTGCATTCATTCCCGGGGCATCACCTCCTGAAGTTAAAACACCAATGCTGTTAATAGAACTCATATATTTTATTTTCAGGTTAGAACGTCTTTATCTTCCGAGCAACAGCCTCCATCAGCCACACCGGAGTGGAAGTAGCTCCGCACACACCGGTACTGGACGGTCTGGAAGCAAACCACAGGGGCTGTAGATCTTCAGGACCGTTGATAAAATGGGTCTGGAAATTAACCGCCAGACAGGTCTCGTAAAGAGAACGGGCATTGCTGCTCTTAGCCCCGCCCACAAAAATGATCACATCGTGTTTTTTGGCAAATTCACGCAGACGGGGTGACCTGTTGGAAACCTGACGACAGATGGTATCGTGTATGCGAACTTCCACGCCGCCCATAACACGTCGTTTTATTGCCTCGGCAATATTATGGAAGATGGCGGGATCTTTTGTGGTCTGAGAGAAAAGCACCACAGGCCGGCTGGGATCAATGAGTCTCACATCATCTTCCTTCTCAAGGACAATGGCCTGGTGGTTGGTCTGCCCTGTTAAACCTTTCACTTCTGCATGCCCGATCTTACCGAATATAACAACCTGACCGCCTTGTTTCTTCATTTCGTCCCAGGCCGCTTTCACCTTTTGTTGAAGCTTCAACACCACAGGACATGTAGCATCCATCAAAGACAGTCTTTTCTGTCCGACCTGCTTGTAAGACTCAGGGGGCTCACCATGCGCACGAAAAAAAATGGTTCCGCTGTTCAATTCCTCCAGAACATGGTGATCGATGGTTTTCAATCCCCGGCGGGAAAGCCTTTCCACTTCCCTATCGTTGTGGACAATATCGCCCAGAGAATAGATGTCTCCTCCCTTTTTGAGCTCCTCTTCAGCCATGTTTATGGCACGTACCACTCCAAAGCAGAAACCGGAATGGTCATCGATCTCCACACGCAAAGGCAAGGGTTTTCCGGTATCAGTTCCAGAAGAGGGTGCCATGTTCAAAGTTTTTAAATTGAGCTGAAAATACAAGTTCTGTCTGTAATTTCAAAATTCTTCTTTGGAGACTACTCCTGTAATTCTCTTTGCTGAAGAAAACTTCGTTGTGTTGGGTGTGTAATCAATTTGCCGGATATTTGCGGGTCTGGTTTTAATAAGAAGTGCGGCGGACTGCCGTACTTCATCCTCAACAACCTATAAATTTTAGGGGCTGTTGAATAAGCCCAATAGACCGTTAGATTTTTAGATAC